>NZ_BBTF01000015.1:0-83541 GCF_000876115.1 Acinetobacter sp. NBRC 110496 | reverse complement strand
TAACAAACTTAAAGTATAACTTTAAAATCTGTCTGAATATCAAGGATGTTAATCCTATCTAATCAACTCTAGCTATTCTTGCAATCTTAAAGTGGCGCAGCGGACGGGGCTCGAACCCGCGACCCTCGGCGTGACAGGCCGATATTCTAACCAACTGAACTACCGCTGCACGATAATTTTGCAATCACAGCAAACGACGATTAAAACTTAAGTGGCGCAGCGGACGGGGCTCGAACCCGCGACCCCCGGCGTGACAGGCCGGTATTCTAACCAACTGAACTACCGCTGCACTTGAGTCTTAACGTAAAGGCTTGGTGGGCGCTGACGGGATCGAACCGCCGACATTCTGCTTGTAAGGCAGACGCTCTACCAACTAAGCTAAGCGCCCTTAACGTCTTCATCGTTTGTGAGGTGCATTATAGAGAATCTTTACAGCCTGTCAAACGCTTTTGCCATTCTTTTCCAAAAAAACCGCACGAGTGATTAAAAAATAAGTAATTCCTTGAAAAAACCGACATTTCCGTATTTTATTTAAGCACTTATTGCTATTTTCTTAGCTCATTTTCGATGGCATGTTCTGAGATATAAACCAGCGCTTGCTCAGAAACGAGTCCAAATAGTTCGAGAATTTCATCATTCTTCATTCGAATACACCCATGCGACATGGGAATCCCCATCGGTTCTGTATCGGGTGTCCCATGAATATAGATATAACGCTTAAACGTGTCGTGCCCTTCTCCATGATTAAAGCCTTCCTCTAAACCATCCAGCCATAAAATTCGCGATAAGATCCAGTCACGTTGCGGGAATTGCTGAGCCAATTGCTGGTCATAGACCTCCCCTGTGGGCTGACGTGCAATAAATACGGCATTTTTAGGTGCATCCTCACCAATCTTTTGTGCGACCTGATGCCAACCTCGAGGCGTTTTCCCGCTATTCTCCTGTTCACCAATACCGTTCTTCCCAGAAGAGATCACATAAAATTTATTCTGTTTTGGCAAATGTAATGTTTGTTGTGCTAAATCAATGACAATATCTGCCTGATCTAAGGTATAGCTCATTTTTATCTCAATAACGGATGGAACAACTTCATTTCAACATAGACGGGCGCTTTTTTCTTGTACTTTTCCGTAGTTTTAATCATGGGTGAGTTTTAAATATAAGTATAAACGCACAACCCTTGTATTTTTTCTCATTGCCAGCCTTTATTTCATCTCTTGTATTAAAGCCTATTCTTATTGTTGCGAAGTTTTAGTCGCTCGCAGCAAATAGCGATATTTGGCGCAAGGTCTTGCGCATGAGAAATACATTTCGCAAGAGCGTTGCTTTAAGTTTGTTTATCCTCGCCACTCGCAGCATAGCTGCTCGTCTTGCGCAGCTAAAAAGCGTTGCTTTTCTTAACTCGCCACTTGCAGCATAGCTGCTCGTCTTGCGCAGCTAAAAAGCGTTGCTTTTCTTAACGCTGCTCAGGCTCGGGGCGTAACCACAACCATACCGCAACAATAAACATGGTGACATCGGTAAAGACTTTGACCCAAAATGGCGCATTGGTAAACAGCATCAAAATACCGCTAATCAACATCATGATACTGGCAATCCATTTTGCCTTACGTGGCACAGTGCCATGTTCACGCCAGTTGCGTAAGGTCGGACCATATTTAGGATGATTGAGTAACCACGCATCCATTTCAGGCCAACCTTTGGAAGCAGCCCATGCGGCAAGAATCAGAAATACTGTCGTGGGCATTCCCGGTAAAATCGCCCCAATGATTCCCAACGTAATAAAAAATACGACCAAACTACGCCAGAACAAAGTTTTCATTGAGCCATTAACCAACACCTGTTTACAACCGTGCTAGTATAAAGCGTTTTTAGTGTCGTTTCTTAAACTTAACCTATTATTTCAATGATTGAGTGACTTCATGTCTAAGATGATTGCCACCCCTTGCTATTTTGAGCCGTGGTTACAGTTTAAGCACCCCATCGTACGACATTTAGCATTTTGTATTGCCAGTCCGAATATTTTGGCTCAAATTCCACCTGATTTAAACATTAAGCATCCTTTTGAGCTTCATTCAAATCAGAACTGGCTAGATCACTATCTAGGTTATGAAAACCGCTTAAAACAACTTGATCAGCAGCCCCAACCCTTAATTGATTTTCTGGCGCAACTCAAAAGTACTCGGCTTGGTTTGCGTTTTGAAAATCTATTGTGGTTTTGGTTATTAGATGACGCTTATCATCCGTACCAGCTCCTTGGACATAGTATTCAAAAAATTGCAGGTGCTATCACATTAGGCGAACTTGATTTTTTACTGCTTAATCAAGACACTCAAGAAGTAGAGCACTGGGAAGTGGCTTTAAAATACTACTTAGGTGAAGGCGAGCTAGATTTAGCACAGTGGTATGGACTGAACCGAGAAGATACTTTACAGCGTAAATTAAAACATTTTACCGAGCGTCAGTTCCAGTTTACTGAAGCAAATCATCATCAGATCCAACGCAAATTTGCGGTGATGAAGGGACAGTTATATCTTCCAGCAGAATCCCACCACCTCAACCTGCCTTGCTGGATTAACACCTCAAGGCGTTTAGGTCATTGGGGCACTGATCTTCCTGAAACAGCTTATTATCGCTTACAGCGGCATGAATGGCTTTGTCCCGATCGGTACCCCACTTCTGAAACAGCAGTCTGGTGGAGCAATGGTCTTTATTATCAGGATTCACCGACTCCTGTGTTTTATATGTTTCGCCAGCCCTCATTATTGTTTAGCAAACCTAAACAAACTCATTAGTTCATAGAGTAACATTTTATAACACATTTACCATCAAACCCTTATGTTCATTTAATGCTAAATTTTTTAGCCTCTTAAGTACATCATAATTACATTTAAACGGAGAAGATGATGAAAAAAATCTTAGTTGCTTCAATCATGACTGCTTTTGTTTTAACTGGTTGTAATACATTTAAAGGTATCGGTAAGGATGTATCTAAAGCTGGTGACAAAGTAACTCAAACGGCTGAAAAAACGCAAAATAAAATGTAATTCGATACAACCCGCCTTACCAAACCTTATCTAGACCTAGATAAGGTTTATTTTTAATACCTTTCTCCACAATATTCCCCTATTATATCGGTTCACATTTCACCAGATTTAGCTCCATCTCGCATGAATCACTCCGATACGCTCGAACTTAGTTTACAACTCCTACGCCAACCTTCTGTCACCCCGATAGACCATGATTGTCAAAATATCATGGCAGAACGCTTAGCAAAAATTGGTTTCAACATCGAAAACATGCGCTTTGAAGATGTCGATAATTTATGGGCACGTCGTGGTACTGAAAGTCCGGTATTCTGTTTTGCAGGCCATACTGATGTTGTTCCAACGGGCCATTTAGATGCATGGAATTCCGATCCATTTTTACCGAGTATTCGTGATGGTAAATTATATGGTCGCGGTTCTGCTGATATGAAAACTGCTTTGGCTGCCATGGTGGTTGCCTCTGAACGTTTTGTGACTAAACATCCAGATCATAAAGGTTCAATTGCTTTTTTAATCACTTCCGATGAAGAAGGCCCATCGATCAATGGTACGGTGAAAGTGGTTGAGACCTTGGAAGCACGTAATGAAAAAATGACCTGGTGCTTGGTCGGTGAACCATCGAGTACCAATCAACTTGGCGACATCGTTAAAAATGGTCGTCGTGGCTCACTCAATGCTGTGTTAACCGTACATGGCAAGCAAGGTCATGTTGCTTATCCACATCTGGCAGAAAACCCGATCCATACCGCATCTAAAGCCTTAAATGAGCTATGTGAAACCGTTTGGGACAATGGCAATGAATATTTCCCTGCAACTTCCTTCCAGATTTCCAATATTCAAGCCGGTACAGGCGCGACCAATGTGATTCCAGGCACATTACAAGTTACGTTTAATTTCCGCTACTCAACGGAAGTGACTGCGGATATCTTAAAACAACGCGTAGTCGAACTCTTGGATCAACACCACCTTCATTATGATATTCAGTGGACGTTATCAGGCTTACCATTTCTTACGCCTGTAGGTGACTTGGTCAATGCGGCAAAAACCGCGATTAAAAATGTCACGGGGATTGATACGGTACTTTCAACCAGTGGTGGCACTTCTGATGGTCGCTTCATTGCACCAACAGGTGCACAAGTACTTGAATTGGGCGTATTGAATGCAACAATCCACCAAATCAATGAACATGTGAATGTCGCAGAATTAGAACCATTGGCTGAAATCTACGAACAAATTCTAGTCGAACTACTTGCCTAAAATAAAAATGTATAAATAAAAAAGGAACTCTGATGAGTTCCTTTTTTATTATAGTCCAAGTTGGGTCTGTATATTCTGTAGATGTGGGACATAAAATCGGTTTTCCCCCATCTTCACATATTTAAACACCTTGCTATCGTCAACTTCACCTTCTTCATCGACCACTTCCGAAATACGTAAACGGATCGACTCAGGCATTTGATTGCAAACTAGGGCAAAGCGTTGTGATACATCATCTCCTTCGACAACCAGGGCCACACCTTGTTTTTGCATCGGATCATTGACCGCGTATACAGGAAGTTTTAAATCATGCCATTCAATATGATCAACATTGGTTTGAGTATCCATTGCTGACAATACAATATTTTGTGGCAACAGCATGGGTACGTTTTGATGACATTCAATAATGTATGCATCAATAAACCCCGTGGAAACCGTAATTAAATGTTGTAACTCTTGTTGGTCAATTTGTCCCAACGCCGAGTTTGCGCTTTTCTTAACCATTATTTTTTACCTCTTAGCGCACCGTAAGTAAGCTTTCAATATTCTCCAAGAGTGCTTCTTCTTGGAATGGTTTACCCATATATTGGTTAACGCCTAGTGATAGTGCACGTTCACGATGCTTCTCACCAGTACGTGATGTAATCATGATGATCGGCAAGTCGCGGTGTATTTCATGATGGCGTACCAGATTCGACACTTCAAAACCATCCATACGCGGCATTTCAATATCCAGTAACATCAGGTCTGGTTTCACGGTTTCAAGCTGTTCTATGGCATCCACACCATCTTTCGCGGTCACTACATCATAACCTTGACGCTCTAACAGACGTGAGGTCACCTTACGTACGGTCACCGAGTCATCGACAATCATAATCAAGCGACGCTCATCATAACGCTGTTTGCTATATGTCTCATCTGCCTGCTTACTCCGCGCAGTAGACTGCGCTTGTCGTGCAATATTTTGACCATCCAGAATCAAACAGACCTGACCATCACCAAGAATCGTTGCACCTGCAATCACCCCAATATTGGAGAACTGTTGCCCCACCGGTTTGACGACAATCTGTCCACGTGAACCAATCAGTTGATCAACCAACAGGGCAGTGGTTTGTCCTTGAGCACCTTTAATCAACAACACAGGTAAAGAATGAACCACTCCACTTAAGCGAGGAACAGGTTGTCCTGCAACGAACTCGGATAAGTAGCGTAAGCGATAACGTTCTTGGTCAATGGTAAAATAGTCATCCTGACTTTCAAAGTATTGTTCTAACGCCAATGGAGAGATACGAACAATACGGTCAATCTGAGCCAATGGGAAGGCAAACTGCTGATCGCCTGCTTTTACCATCAAGGCATCACTGACGGCAACCGTGGTTGGTACGCGAATGGTAAAGGTTGTTCCCTTACCCAGCGTAGAGTCGACACTGACATGACCACCCAAGGCCTTAATGTCACTCTGAACCACATCAAGACCCACACCACGACCCGAGATTTGAGTCACTTGGGTTGCCGTACTAAAGCCTGGATGGAAGATAAACTGTAGAATTTCTTCCTGATCCAGTTTCTGATCTTTGGTCATGAGGCCAGTTTGTAACGCTTTTTCTTTGATGCGGTTAACATCAATCCCTTTACCATCGTCACTGAACGTCACCACGACATCTGTCCCTTGGCGACCAATGTTCAACACAATATGCCCAGTTTCTGGTTTTTGTGCTTGTAAACGCTGTTCACGATCTTCAATACCATGGTCAATCGCGTTACGTAACATATGCTCAAATGGTGCAACCAACCGCTCAAGAATACTGCGGTCCAATTCACCTTCAGTATTGTTCACCACCAGTTCTGTTGGTCGATTCAACGTCGATGCCGTTTGACGCACAATACGTTGCAGACGTGGCAATAGACGAGAGAATGGAACCAGACGGGTACGCATCAGGCTTTCTTGAATTTCAGCCTGAATCCGCGACTGTTGTAGTAATAAGCCTTCAGTATCACGTATTTTTTCAGACAGTGTCGTTTTAAAATCAACCAAATCCGAAGCCGATTCAGCAAGTGATTTGGAGAGCTGATTCAACGATGAATATTGGTCCATTTCCAGTGGGTCAAAGTCTGCATAACGTGCCTCTTCGCCACCATGACGGGCGATAATCTGGCTTTCCAACTCACCTTCCATTCGGCGTAACTGATCCGCCAAACGCTTGATTGCCAATTCCATTTCCGTCAACGTACTGCCTAACTGACCCAAATCCATTTCAATACGTGAACGGTTAATCGCATTTTCCCCTGACAGGTCAATCATCTTCTCGATGACCTCAGCAGAGACACGAATCATTTCATTGTTCTGTTCTATGCGTTCCGTGGTTTCCCACTCACCCAACATCGATGGAGGTTCAGTGCCATCCCCCTGCACAAACTCCATGGTAAATTCAGGTGTAAAGATATCTTTGGTCGAGAGCTTCTGAGGAAGTTGTGCAGATACATCGACAAACTCCATCTTCTCCAAGCTTTGTTTCAAGCCGTCAAAATTTGCATATTGACGTTTAGAGATGGCATCATTTAACCATGCCAATGCTGTATTGAGCAGGTTGTCATACACATTGGAATTGAAATGATGTACACCAAATTGCTCAAAAGCATTCTCTAAATGGTAGGCGATAATCGCAATGGCATCCATTTCAGCCATGCGCGCGCCACCTTTCAGACTATGCGCATTACGCTGTAACTGTAGCAATAAACTACGGTTACCCCGTTGCTCAAACCATTGCTTCAATAAGCCTTGTGCTTGCTCCAGCAGTTCTTCAGCTTCTTCAAGGAAGGTTTGCTCAACCAGAGAACGAACGTCATCATCCGTAGGCTCCAGCACTGTCTGCGGCAGTTGTGCCGCTGCAGTATGCTCAAGAACTTCGGTTTCAACCCACTCAGACGCTGACTCAACGTCAACAGGCTGTTCATCGACCAGCGTTTCGGTTTTGACAGACTCAGGCTGTTCCAGCAAAGTCTCGACTTGGCTCGACTCAACTCTTTCAAACTCGTGTGCTGTTTCAAGCCCAGACTCAACAGAAGCAACATCCGATTGATCAGCGTGTTGCAATAATTGCAACACATGGGTCGATGGATAATCGGTGTGCTGATCACGAATGGTTTGAATACGATCCGCAATATCATCCTGTACCAAACGAATAATGGCAATCAGTTGTGGTGTCGCCTGAATCTGTTGATTGATCAGCTTCTCATAAATGGTTTCTAATTCATGCGCAATCAAACCAATATGACGCGCTTGAATCATATTTGCCCCCCCTTTTAAGGTGTGCAAATAACGCATCAGGTTTTTGAGGGCATTGATATCTTGATGATCCGTCGTCCACGTATTCAGATCCGCATCAATCCCGACCAGCAACTCATCGGCTTCTTCAAGAAAAATCTCTATCAGGTCAGGATCAAAGTCACGGTTGGCCTGATCAGACGGTAACTGCTGCTTATCCAGCGCGAGTTGCGCTGCAAATGCAGTAACATCAATCGTCGTCGTTATCGATTCAACCTTATGTGGCGTCGCAGTAAGAGCAACTTCCGTATCATCGCTTTCCATTTCGGCTGTGTTTAGTTGCTCAGGCACGGTGACTGGCACAGTTTCACGTTCAAGCTGCTCAGCAACAACTGTTGTTTTCGATAACTGCTCAAGCACAGCTAAAGTATGCGTGGCAGGATAATCCACCTGCTGATCACGAATGGTTTGGATACGATCGGCAATATCATCCTGAACTGAACGAATCGCTGTAAGCAATTGTGGTGTTGCTTGAATCTGCTGATTAATTAACTTTTCATAGAGAGTTTCTAGTTCATGCGCAATCAAGCCAATATGACGTGCCTGAATCATATTTGCTCCCCCTTTTAGGGTGTGCAAATAACGCATCAGATTCTTTAACGCATTGATATTTTGATGATCAGTTGCCCAAGTGTTCAGGTCAGTATCAATTCCGCCAAGCAGTTCATCTGCTTCTTCAAGGAAAATCTCCACAAGATCCGGGTCAAAATCACGGTTTGCTTCACTTGACTGCAATTGCTGTTTATCGAGCGCAAATTGACTGGAAAAATCCGTTGTTTGAATAGCTGAACCAGCTTTTACATGAGCTTCAGTCGCTGCTGTTTCTTCAGCTGCATCTACTTCCTCTACAACAGATATGTCATCCAAAGATTCAACATTTTGTTGTGTAAATGAACTCAACTCATTTAAAACACGTTCATGTGCTTTGGTTAAAGTGACGCGCTGTCCCGCCGCCAAGGTATCAAATAGCTGGATAAACTGTTGATGGACTTGGTGATAGAGCTCAAATGCATAATCCAAATGCAGTAAACTTGGCTTAAAAATCAGATCTTGATAGCTAGAACGCAACAGACTGGTGTATTGATACATCCCGATGGTTGCATGATGATGCGTATGCTGTAACAAGGTCTCTGTTTGTTGACTGAGTAGTTGCAGGTATTGAGGGAACTCCTGACGGGCACGACTCTCAAAATCAAATTCGACATCTAAAAGATCATTGATATTGAGTTCAAGCAACTCAGATACCAAGCCTTGCGGTCTTATTGCAGCACCATTCTTTTCTTCAAGCTGGAAATCGTAACTGTCCCATGCCACATTAAACGTCTGATAGATTTCATCGAGTTTCTGCTGTGAAGCCTGTTGTTTTAATGTATGCAAATAATCCCGTACAAACTGCGCATAATGCGTCAGCAAAGCCGTTTCATCCGAACTAGAATCCAACTCTTCTTGTAATAAGGTTTTAAATAGATTCTCAACTTTTGAGCTCGCCTCAAAAACGTGATTCACATGCGCCATGGCAGAACTGCCACGTAAGGTATGTAATGCACGAATCAAGGTATTATAATGGTCGTTACTTGGGCGATCATTCTGCAAAAATTGGTCGATGGTGGCTAGATGTTCTTCGGCTTCTTCTTGGAAAATGGCCAAGGTTTCTTTAGCCAGTGCCTCATCTTCAAACGGTGCCGCCCATTCAAGTTCAGATACAGGCTCAACCTGCTGCTGTTCGAGATCAGTGGTTGCTGTTTCCTCCATCTGCTCAAGTCCAGTCATTTGCTCTTCACTGGTTAAATCAGTCGCAAGATGAAGTAATTCTGCTAAGGCTGGTTCAGGACTTTGCTGTTGTTGTAATTGCTGTCCCAACACGACCAAAGGTCTAAAGTCGATTAAATGCTGTTGAACTGCTTTAAAATCATGACAAAGTTTAAAACGATAAATATTGAACACTGTTTCTACATAACGCTGAATATCTGCATTCAAGCTAATCGTGCCTGCGATAACACGATTCAGCGTATCTTCAACTGTCCATGCCAACTCACCTGAAGATTTAGCTCCCACCATTCTTCCAGAACCTTTTAAGGTATGAAAGTGGCGGCGAATATCGCTCAACACATTCTGCTGATGTGGTTGTTCCGCCCACTGAACGAGTAATGGTTCTAACTCAACAAAGATTTCATCTAATTCTTCAATAAAAATCTCAAGAATCTCTGCATCTTGCTCAAGATAACTGTCTTCAGGAAGCGTCATCGTTTCAACTAACGTTTTTAATATTTGTTTCATAGCTGCTTCTTTCGTTTTTATCCACCAATGTGGGTAAAAATTACGTCTATCTATTACACAAGATGTAGTCCCACTGCACCATCATCTTGTTGAGATATCCAACCTCTTTAAAAATGGAAAGGCAGACACCCCCATCTGCCTTTCCAATTCGGTTTAGTCTGGTAACTTAAAGTCAGTTACAGACTCACGTAATGATTCAGCCATGTTTGCCAACTCAGATACTGAGCGCGCTGTATCAAACGTTGCTGTTGTCGTTTGTGAAGTAATTTCCTGCACGACATTCATCGTCGTAGCAATATGACTTGCTGAGGCAGACTGAAGTTTCGCTGCATCGGAAATGCTTGCAATCAGTTTTGCCAAGTCACCCGATACCGTTTGAATCTCATCTAGTGCAATCCCCGCATCTTTCGCCAAGTTCGCACCACGGACAACTTCCGACGTGGTTTGTTCCATCGAGATTACCGCTTCGTTGGTATCCGTCTGAATGGTTTTTACCAGGCTTTCAATCTGCTTGGTTGCGGAAGCAGAACGTTCTGCAAGACGCTGTACTTCATCGGCTACGACCGCGAAACCACGTCCCGCTTCACCCGCCATCGACGCCTGAATCGCAGCGTTTAATGCCAAGATGTTGGTTTGGTCGGCAATATCGTTAATCAGCGAGACAATGTTACCAATCTCTTGTGAAGATTCACCCAAACGCTTAATACGTTTCGAAGTCTCTTGAATCTGTTCACGAATGTGGTCCATCCCCTCAATCGAACGGTTTACCACTTGCGCACCATTGGTTGCAATTTGTACTGAACGTTGTGCTACGTCAGCAGACTCAGATGCGTTGGCAGATACTTGGTCAATTGACAATGCCATTTCGTTCATTGCCGCAGATGCCCCTGCGATTTCTTGTGCCTGATGCTCAGATGCCTCTGCCAACTGGTTGGTAATGTTCTGAGTGTCTTGGGTATAACGTGCAACTTCTTGCGAGGTATCGGTAATTCGGGAAACAAGGTCACGTAACTGATCAATCGCAAAGTTAATCGAGTCGGCAATCGCACCTGTAAAATCTTCTGATACCGTTGCATATGAACGTAAGTCACCATCTGCCAAGTCTGCAATTTCATCAAGTAAACGTAAAATCGCATTTTGGTTACGGTCATATTCATCTTGTAAACGTGTTACGCGCTCTTTATCGGTATTACTACGTAACATCAAGAGTTGTAATACAAAGAACACCAATGCCGCTAACGATAAAATTAAAACAATACCAGCAAAGACATTGCCCCAGCCGCCTTCAGATTTATTCGATAAATCATTCAGTGAAGTAAGAAGTGCATCTGACTGGGTGAAAATTTGTGAAGATGCCTGGCGTACACGAACAATCTGATTGGCGTTTTGAAGTACTGTTGCTGCGGCAGACTTCAATACTGCATCGTAGTCAGACTTAATACTATCCACAGATTCACGTAAAGCGGCAGAACTAATTCGGTCTACACCCAGTTCAGCACTTCCATTCAACTGCGCATTTAGATACACACCAAAGGTATCAATATCGGCACCAAAGTCATTCGCCGAAACGTTTGAGTTATCTGTTCCCACCAGTACCGAGTTGATCGAACGTAAAATACGCTCGGCAATGAACACCTGGTTCTTGGTAATGATTACCTGACTACTCGGCATGTTCTCACGTACCATCTGATCAACCATCAAGTTATATTCAGCCTGAATCTCAGGAATGGTTTCACTAATCGAAATGTTGGTATCGTAAAGCTGGTTAATAACTTTTTGTTGCGATGCAATCAGGTCAATGTTTTTAGAAACATTGTCCCAAAGCCCACTCACCTTCTTGTATTCATCCGAACCTTTACCGTACACACTTTCAACAGTACTCAGGTTTTCAGCAAATTGCTTTTCAGACTCAACCAACTTCTTCATTGCTTCTGGTGTACCAGATGCAGTAGCTTCCGTTGCTTGACGTGAAATGGTTTGTGATAACAAACGCAACTCACCGAGACTACGGGTGAGTTGATTCGAACGAGGAACACTTACGAATAAGTAAATGAGGAGAATAACTGCAAGGGCCAAAGCAATTAAAGCGCGATAGATAATCGGTTTTGATTTCTCTGTTTCACCGAATAAGCGCGAAAACTGGTCAAGTTGCGTTCGAATATTATCGAAGAACGCACCGCCTTTTTTCAGCCCGGCACTATCGCCATTGCCGTTCTTTTTTTTAAGTTTAAAGCCCATATCAGCTTCTCCCCGAATACGCGTTTATGTTCCGTAGCGTAGAATTAGTTTATAAATTTTATTGATGCATTCATATATTGAGGATTGCTTAACAAACGACTCAATAAAAACACATGCCATTGTTGATTATGTTGATGGAAATGACCTTGGCAATAATCTTTCAGCTTATTATCCAGATCATTATTCTGGGAGAAAAAACTCTTTTTGTTAAAGTGTTGAATCCCCAAAACCTGATCGACGACCAACCCCACATAATGGTCTTGATGGCTAATACAAATCACTTTTTGCGTTGGTGAAAACTGACTCCGTTGCCCTGAAATAAAATGTGTTAAATCAGAAACTGAAAGCAGACGTCCACGAATGTTGGCCAAACCTCTTACCCACGCCTGAGTATTTGGTACTGGTGTATATTTCGGCGGATAAATCACCTCCGAAATTTCCCCTAAAGGCGCAACAAAATATTGCCCTAACATCTCAAATGCAATACCAGACCAACGACTGACTTCATTTTGAGTTGAAGTGTATTGTTTATTGCCTCGCTTGGATAAACGAAGCAATTCGATAAATCCATTTGCTGCCATACCCTATCCCGTATTGAGTAATGAGAAGGCTCAACTTGAGCAAAAAATTAACTTAATAATTGTTTAATGACATCAATAAGTTGCTGTTCATCAATGGGTTTAGTCAAATAGTCGCAAGCCCCTTGACGTTTACCCCACACACGGTCTGTGGCCTGATCTTTGGTACTAACAATCACAACAGGAATATGTTGTGTATCCTTACCTTTACTGATTTGGCGGGTTGCCTGAAAGCCATTCATCCCTGGCATCACCACATCCATCAGCACCAAATCTGGCAATTCAGCTTGAGCCATTGTGACTCCATCAGCACCATTGGTCGCTTCAATAACGTCATAACCGTGCTTTGTCAAAATCTCTCTAAAGCGAAATGTTTCTGTAGGTGAATCATCTACAATAAGTATGCGAGCCATTTTTTCCTCAATCTTAACTTTTATTATGCACTAACGTGGTTGCGAATCGCGTTTAACAACTCATCTTTACTAAATGGCTTGGTTAAATATTCATCCGAGCCCACAACACGCCCTTTTGCTTGGTCAAACAAACCGTCTTTGCTTGATAGCATAATCACTGGAATATTTTGATAACTTAGAGAATTTTTAATTAATGCACAGGTTTGATAACCATCTAAACGAGGCATCATGATATCAACAAAAACGATATCAGGATTGGCTTCTGCAATTTTTGACAATGCTTCAAAGCCATCAACAGCGGTAATGACTTCACAACCTTCACGCTGCAATAACGTTTCAGCTGTACGACGAATCGTTTTTGAATCGTCAATCACCATCACCTTTAAATTTTGAAATTTATCTTCCATTTATTGTCCCGCCCCAATACTCAATACAAATTATGGTTGGTTTAATTTGTTTTATACAGATTAGTTGATATTTTTAACATATCTTTACTTGCATTATCAATGAAGTTTTTTGAACCAACCTATCAGTTTCTCTACACAATCACAAACAGTTCACACTTTTAATTAAATTCCTAATTTTTTTGCTGAATAACTATTTTTAAATGTAGAAATTAGCACTAATATACAACTGATTATTATTTAAAAATAAGTGATTTAATTAACTTTTTTTCGGGGAATGTAATGACTGGTTCGTTAAAGTGCGGTTTTCGCATGGGTCACTTTACAACGATTACTCGTACTTACATTTGTTCATTTTTTCTATTGTGTTTTGTTAGCTATTCCAGTGCTGCTACCACAGAACAACCTAAAGCTGTCTGGTATCGTTACTATGACAAAAATGGCGTTGCCAATGTCAGCACTTCCGTTTCCCCAAATCATATTCGTTACGGCTACGAAGCACTAGATCGTAACATGCAAGTGATAAAACGGAATAACCCCTACAACGCAGCCGCAGATGCCCAACAATCTGCACAACGGGAATCCGTAGCGCGTCGTCGCGAACAGGACTTAAGACTAAAACGCGCCTATGGCAACCCACAAATTGCCGCAACAAAACGAGACCAAATTTTGGCGAACCTGAAAAAACAGCTAAACTATCAGCAAGAACAATTACAACAATTACAAAAGGATAAAATCGCGTTTAAACGTCAGGAGATGGAATATCATCGTAAAGGTGAAGTACTGCCAGCACAGCTTAAAAACAATCTGGAAAATAACACTCAAAATATTGAGAACATCAAAAAAACGGTGGAAAGCCTACGTAATGCCTATCACAAGACTGAAGTCGAGTATAGCGATATTATCCAGCGCTTAAATGCGCTGGGCCCGACTTAATCCATATGCCCTTTTACAATCTCGACATTAAATTTTAAGTAATTCGAATATTTAAATACTCAGCTCTACTTTATACTGCGCCAAATTGAATGATTCATGTCATAATGCCCATTGCCCAAAACTGGGCATATTATTTTGCTCGTTGTTGTAGCACTTTTTAAATAACACTTAACTTTAGGACAGTTTCCATGCGCGCAAGCCGCTTTTTATTTGCAACGTTAAGAGAAACCCCAAATGATGCTGAGGTCATTTCTCATCAGCTGATGTTACGTGCGGGGATGATTCGTAAACTCGCTTCTGGCTTATACTCTTGGTTGCCCATGGGAACTCGTGTTTTAAAGAAAGTAGATGCGATTGTACGTGAAGAAATGAATCGCTCTGGCGCATTGGAAGTATTTATGCCAGTGACCCAACCTGCAGCGCTTTGGGAAGAATCTGGCCGTTTTGAACAATATGGGCCAGAACTTCTACGTTTTAAAGATCGTCATGACAATCCATTCGTGCTTGGGCCAACCCACGAAGAAGTCATTACTGATTTAGCACGTAATGAACTGAAAAGTTATAAACAATTGCCGTTGAATTTCTATCAAATTCAAACCAAATTCCGTGATGAAATTCGTCCACGTTTCGGTGTAATGCGTTCTCGCGAATTCATCATGAAAGATGCTTATTCTTTCCACATCGATCAAGCATCATTACAAGAAACCTATGACGTGATGTATGACACCTATAGCCGTATTTTCACCCGTCTGGGGCTGGATTTCCGTCCAGTACAAGCAGATACAGGATCAATTGGTGGCTCTGCATCACATGAATTTCATGTCCTTGCAGCCAGCGGTGAAGATGATATTGCCTTCTCTACTGAATCTGACTATGCAGCCAATGTTGAAATGGCTGAAGCGCTTTTGGTCGGTGAACGTGCTGCTGCAACCCAAGCCTACAGCGTGGTTGACACACCAAATCAGAAAACCATTGCTGATGTGTGTCAGTTCTTAAATGCCGATGCAAAACAATCTGTCAAAGCATTATTGGTACAAGGTCCAACAGATGAAAAAGGCAATACACCTGTAGTTGCCCTGTTCTTGCGTGGCGACCATGAACTCAATGATATTAAAGCTGAAAAGCATCCCTTAATTGCAGCACCTTTAACATTTGCCACTGAAGAGCAATTGCAACAACATGGCTTAACGGCAGGGTTCTGCGGCCCGCAAGGCTTAGTTGAAAAAGGGCTCACCGTGATTGTAGACCGTGCTGCATCGGTACTGTCTGACTTCGTTGCGGGGGCAAATGAAGTCGACAAGCACGCAACTGGAGTAAACTGGGATCGTGATGCGACATTTACCGAAGTCTTTGACCTGCGTAACGTAGTTGAAGGCGATCCATCTCCAGATGGTAAAGGCACAATTCAAATTAAACGCGGGATTGAAGTTGGTCATATCTTCCAGCTGGGTACCAAATACTCAGAAGCATTAAACTGTAAAGTGCTGGGTGAAGATGGCAAACCCCTCACCGTGACCATGGGTTGCTATGGTATCGGCGTGACTCGTGTGATCGCATCCGCTATTGAGCAGAACTTTGATGATAAAGGGATTATCTGGCCTCAAGCGATTGCACCTTTTGAAGTTGCGATTGTGCCAATGAATGCCCATAAATCACCACGCACCCTCGAAGCTGCCGAAGCACTTTATGCAGAATTACAAGCACAGGGCTATGATGTCCTACTGGATGACCGTAACGAACGTCCAGGCGTAAAATTCTCTGATCTTGAATTGATGGGTATTCCACACCGTATCGTGATTGGTGAAAAGGGTCTCGATGCAGGTACCTTCGAATACAAAGGCCGTCGTGATGCTGAAGCCAGCAACCTCAATAAAGAAGAATTATTGGCGAAATTGATCCGCTAATCTGAACTCTAGAGATAAAAAAGCCGTTTCAATGAAACGGCTTTTTTATTGATTAAACAGTTAAATCTTTAATAGTTTCAGATGGCCCATTATTTTTCACAGATTCAATGCCCTTGTCACGCGACTGCTCACTGGAATACAGCTGACTGGTTCCAATGACCTGATGATTGGCTGCTTTCAAATTAAAATATGGTTTTTCATTCTTTGAAGTTAAGCGATCATATCGACCATCATCAGGACTATTTTTCTGTACTGATGCGATCCCATTCAATGCTGCTGCTTTGGTTTTATATAATTCACTATTTAAAATTGGTTCACCATTTCCTGCCTTAAGTACAAAACGATATTGCCCATCACTCGCCTTACTTACTTCAAACCACCCTGACATAAGAACCTCTATTTATTGGAGTTAATCATTGTTTGTTATCTCCACCAATATAGTTCAGCTATCCCAGTTTAAAAAGCTTGTTTTTTGTTCAATTTTAGTAATTGACCGACTGCATCAAACTATAAAACCAGACCAAGGCCAAACATCTCCTACTGTTGTTCTTTTAAATGTCGACGTAGTATTTTTCCGATATTTGATTTCGGTAACTCTTGTACAAACTCAATATATTTTGGACATTTATAGGCGGTCAAATGAGCTTTGGTATAGCTTAAAATTTCCTCTTCCGTTAAAGATGGATCTTTACTCACAATAAAGATTTTTGGAACTTCACCAGATTTTTCATCCTTTACCCCAATCGCAGCCACCTCGAGCACCTTATGATACTGGGCGACAACTTCTTCAATTTCCCTTGGATAAACATTAAATCCAGAAACAACGATCATATCTTTCTTTCTATCAATCAGTTCAATAAATCCCCGCTCATCCATTATGCCAATGTCACCTGAACGGAACAGTTGATCCCGAGTCATAACCTGTGCTGTTTCTTCTGGTTTTTGCCAATAGCCCTGCATCACTTGCGGGCCACGTATGGCCACTTCACCTGGCTGACCATAGGGCAGTGGATTGCCATGCTGATCAATAATCACGACATCCGTTAAGGGGACCGGGATACCCACCTTGCCACTAAAAGTCGTTTGCCCATTGGGATTAAACGTAGCTAAAGGCCCTGTCTCGGAAAGGCCATAGACCTCACAAATAATATTGCCTGTCAACTGCTGCCATAAATCTGCTGTTGCCTGCAAGGTTGGCATCCCGCCACTCACGGCCAGTTTGAAGTCAGAAAAATCTATTTCCTTAAAATCAGGTTGATTGGCGAGAGTATTAAATATCGTGTTGACACCAGGAAATACATTTGGAGAGTAACGGCGCCAAGTGTCTAGAATGTAATTGATGTCGCGTGGATTCAATATGAGTACGACCGTCTGACCTGAATAAAGGCTATATAAAATACTGAAAGAAAAAGCAAATATATGATAAAACGGCAGAAGGCATAAAATTCGACTACTGCCACCTTGAGACGATAACAACAAATTTGAAGAAAAAGCGGCATCCATCTGCAAAGTATTAATAAATAAATTACCGTGCGTTAGGATGGTGCCTTTTGAAAGACCCGTTGTGCCACCAGTATATTGTAGTAAGGCAATATCATGAAGCTGGAGTGCTGGGCGTTGATAATCCGTAGAACCAACCTCATTCATGATGCTTTTAAATTGATATACATTACCGATAAGCTCATGTTGAACCACTTTGCTTTCTTGCAAGTGTGGATATTTAAATCGTGTTTCCTCCGTCAATAAATCCGGAATCGAGGTCTGGATAATCGTCTTGACCTTGGTTTGTGCTTCAATTTGCTGAAAAGCTGGAATCGCATCATCAATAATAATCAAGACCTCTGCGCCAGAATCATTGAGCTGATACTGAAGCTCACGGGGGGTATAATGCGGATTCACATTAACTGCAATATAACCCGCACGAAGGATGGCACAGGCAATAACTGGATATTGCAGTAAATTCGGGAGCATGATTGCAATTCGGGTTTGCTGAGCTAAATTTAACTGTTGTAAATAACTGGCAAATCGAAGACTAAGCTGATCAAGCTCAGTAAAAGAAAGGATTTGATCATAAAAAATAAAAGCAGCAGCATTACTGAATTGCTGAAAAGATTGCTCTAGCATCTCAATTAAAGATTCATGCTCGCTAGGTGATTTTAATTGATAAGCAACATTATACTTCTGATATTCATTATACCAAGGACGTTCGATTTTCATTTATTAGAGCTATTTATTTGATGAAATTTCAAGTATAAATTTTTCTACTGAAAAAAGTTGTCGATTATGTAAAAAACTGTGAATCGACTTAGCACCATAGAAACACAATGATTATTAATAATAAATCAATATATTATGCTTTAATCAAGATCATACCTTATTACTTAGGAGCGATTAATACCTAATCCCGTGATCACAACGCTCCACAATTTCAGTTAAAATAATCAACTAAATAGCAGATAAAGAAAATAATTACCTCTCCAGCCTAAATCTAAAAAGGAGCATCTACATACTCCTTTTTAGATCAGATGATTAAACTTTTTTCACGAATTCAGACTTCAATTTCATCGCACCAACACCATCAATTTTACAATCAATGTTATGACCATCACTTGCATCGGCAACCAAGCGAATGCTTTTGACCTTTGTTCCAACCTTCACCACAGAAGATGAACCTTTAATTTTTAGATCTTTCACGACCGTTACACTATCACCATCAGCCAAGACATTTCCGTTGGCATCTTTAATAATGTCCTGTACTTCTGAAGCAACAGCTTCCCCTTCCTTCCATTCATGTGAACATTCAGGACAAATCAATAAATCGCCATCTTGGTAAGTATATTCTGATTGGCATTGTGGGCAATTTGGAAAAGACATAAAAAAAACTCAAAAGGCTATTATGATGGATAGACGCTATTTTTTCAAAATTTCAGCCTTGAATCTCTTTCCCAAGTAGATAATTCTTCAGTACCAAAGCATGATTCAAGGCCGGGTCTTTGGCCGCATAAATCAGCGTTAAAGGTTGCTGTTTGGCCATCTCTCTCAGTTCTTGAACATGTGGATTATGACTTAATTCTTGATAATAGCCCTGCTGAAAACTCAGCCAATGCTCGGCTTGATGACAAAATGCCTGTCGCAACTCGGTTGAGGGGGCAATTTCCTTGAGCCATAAATCCAAATGTGCCCGTTCTTTCGATATTCCTCTCGGCCATAAACGATCTACCAAGACACGTTTGCCATCGGAAACGGCGATAGGATCATAAATACGTTTAATCTCGATTTGCATACACACTCGCCTACAATTTAGGCTTAGCTTTCCATTGCGATATCAATCACCTGCCCTTTTGCATCAAAACTTACACAAATCACATAATTGGTCATTCCATCGGGCAAAGTAAAATCAAGCATCTCATGCGGTTCTAAGCCGTCATCATCGCATTGATGATCCAAGACTAAAATCTCCAGCACCTGTAACGGTGTTGGAGTAGGTGTCCCAAAATGTTTTTGCCAATATGCAGATTCAACCTCCTCAAGATGGTGTTGAATAAATAGCTCTACACTGTCTTCGGCCTGTTGGTTTTCTAAAGCTTCTCGCATTGCACGACGTGCAAGCTGTTCACGGTGTTCAACAATTGCTTGTCCTGACATAGCATCCCCCGATGTCATCATCATAAACTGTATTTTTAAGCTGATTCTGCTTTTTCAATTTCTAATCTGGAATCTCAACCTGCACCAATAAGCCAAGCAAATACAATGATTCTTGCCAGCCTAAATAACACGCTTCAACTGGAATCACGTCTGGTATCCCTTCTTGGGTAATATGGATTTCAGTACCGACCAATACTTGTTTGAGTTGAATCGTCACCTGAATATCACCGGGCAGGTTTGGGTCATCAAAACGACTGGTATAACGCAAGCGTTCATTGGGAACCAGTTCGATATAGCTTCCACCAAAAGAGTGAGAGTGTCCTGTTGAAAAATTGGTAAATAACATTTTATAGCTCCCCCCCTCTTGCGGATCAAGATGATGGACTTTTGCTGTGAATCCATGCGGTGGTAACCATTTGACCAAGGCATCTGGATCTAAAAAGGCTTTAAAAACCCGAGCAGGTGGCGCATTTAATACACGATGTAATTTTACTGTACCCGTCATTATTATTCTCCAATCTTACAATTCTTGCGCTGGATCGATTTATCATAGCGATTTGCTGTACAAATGCCATGCCTTCAATCGCTCATTTGAGCACGATTATCGAGAATCTAAAGCTGCTTTTTTGTGAAAAATGGCGCAAAATAACAATCTATATTTTAGTGATCAGAACGCAGATTTAGGATTGATCTATGAGCCAGCTTGCTTTTACTGCTTTTAGCTTAAATGGTGTAGATGCACAGAAATTTTTACAAGGTCAGGTGACCATTCATGTCGAACGGATACCTGAAAATGAAAATCGCTATACCGCTATTTGTGATTTAAAAGGACGTATTCATTTTGGTTTATGGATTAAAAGACTCACCCCAGAGAGCTTTGAACTTGTGACCACGCAGGACCAAGCCGAAGAATTTGCTAAGCATATTAAAAAGTTTGGTGCTTTTTCTAAAATGAAGTTAGAACAAATCAGCCCTGTTTACCCAACAGTAAATGGTATTCAAACTGAGTTTTCTGCAACAGTAAGCGATATCAGTACTTGGCAAGTTCAGGCAATTCAGTCTGGGCAAGCTTGGATTAGTCAAAGTACAGAACACCTATTCCAACCACAAGAATTACGATTACATCAACGCGATGGCGTACATTTTGATAAGGGCTGTTATCTTGGCCAAGAAATCGTGGCACGTCTTTGGTTTAAAGCCAAACCAAAGCATTGGTTGCATTTAATTCAAGCCGAAGGTGGTCTGCCAGCCCCAGCAACACAACTCAGTAAAGATGTTGAAGTAGTCAATAGTGTTACCTTTGAAACTGGTTATCTGGCACTTGTGATTGCCAAACCCGCAGCCTTAACAGAACTTGGTGTAACTGTTTTAGAGCTGCCTGAAACACTGAATGGCGATGTCGCTCGACCAAGTTAAATCCTTGTGGAAATTAGGCTTTAATATTATAGTAAAAACTCATGTGTTATCGCGGCTGCTGAAACCGATTAACTCATGAGTTTTTTATAATGGATGATTTAGCACAACAACGTAACCGAGCATGGCGACGTAAGCAAAAGTTTTTATTTCGAGGCCGAGACTGTAGACACACAACACGTTTGTGGAAGCCTGTAAAGCAATGGAAATATCTCTATACAAGACAAGTTAAACTTGCTCAGGCAAAGCAATTAAGAATCGAATATCCTCGCATTTCTAAAGCTCAATCTTTACATGATGCCCGTTTTAATTATTGGACTCTTTGATTCTGAATATTCTCTTTATTTGCAGCCGTAACCAATGGCGCAGTCCAACAGCTGAACGTATTTTCGCACAAGGGTATGGTCTACGTACCCGTTCAACTGGCACCAGCCGTCACGCCAAACACACCATTTCATTAAAAGACATTGCTTGGGCTGAGCAAATCTTTGTGATGGAATCTCGACACAAGCAACAGATCAAAGAACAGTTTTCCAAACAACTAGCGCATAAAAAAGTGTTTGTGCTCGATATTCCAGATGACTATCACTATATGGACCCTGAGCTGATTGAATTACTTCAATTGGCGATGCAGCCCTATTTAAAATAAAGTTTCATCGCTGTTCTTGTCGAAAGTTTAAATCGACGTTATTGTTCCTATATTCTCAACACAATCGATTCCACATGAAAATAACGATCAAAACATGGTTATCCGCTATCACGCTTAGCCTTTTTGGCTTACAAACATTACATGCCGATAGCAAAACACTGGAACGCAACTTCAAACAGAATTATCCAGATATTCCGGTCAAATCGGTTAGTCCTTCTCCTTTACCGGGTATTTATGAAGTCTATGCCGCAGGTAAAATCATCTATACTGATGAAACCGCCAAGTATCTGTTTTTCGGTAACCTCCTCGATGTCAAAAACAAGAAAAATCTGACCGAAGAGCACTTAGCCGAATTTGGAAAAATTGATGTCAAACAACTGCCGCTCGATCAAGCAATCAAATATGTCAAAGGCAAGGGAGATCGTATCCTGTACGTCTTTAGCGATCCTGACTGTCCTTATTGCCAAAAACTTGAACAGCATATGACCTCTATAGATAATGTCACAGTTTATCTGTTCTTATTCCCACTGAAAAAATTACATCCTCAGGCAGAAGCGGTTGCCAATAAAATTTGGTGTTCCAAAAATCCGTACGAAGCTTGGGAAGATTATATGCTGCATCGTAAAGCACCAAAAAATGCAGCTCAGTGTGAAACCCCAATACAAAAGAATTTAGCCTTGGGTCAAAAATTACAAATTGATGGCACTCCGACCCTATTCTTACAAAATGGCATGCGGCTCTCTGGCAGCCCACAAAATGCTGAACAGATTGAGCAGCTTTTACAGGAAGCCAGCAGTAACAAATAATATGCAATGATGAAGGCTTATGACTCTTTTGCCACAGAAGGGTCACAAGCGATTATCTAAAAAAATAAAACATAAGATATTGATTTAATAGTTCTTAACTCATATAAAATAGTTAATTTAGGTTCTTTCATTTCACCACGATTTATACAAAATCCTTATTTACATTTTTGCCTAAACTTTTATGATGAGGACAGCATATTGAGTTCTGCCATACAAGGGATGAAAGCAGATCAACATGAAAGGAAAAATAAACATGAAAAAATTGCTGATTGCGAGTTTAATTACTGTTGTTAGTCATAGTGCTTTCGCAGCAGACGCAAAAACATCGACCATTAAACCCGATCCTGTCTTTACAAAAGCAACCCAACTTTACGAAGCAAAGGACTATGCTGCTGCCTTTCAAGAAATGCAACGTTTAGCCACAACGGGTAATCAACAAGCGATTTATAATCTTGGCTACATGACTCAGCTAGGTCAAGGTACCGCAAAAGATGAGAAAAAAGCATTACAATATTACCAAGACGCATCAACTAAAGGCTATGGCCCAGCCAGCTTTAGTATTGCTCAGGCCTACCACAAAGGTACGCTTGGCCTAGGCAAGAATCCACAAAAGTATAAAGAATATTTAGAAAAAGCCTCGATCCAAGGCTCAGATGAAGCAACCGTTGAGTTTGCAGATCTTCTATTCCGCCAAGGAAAACCTGAATACGACCAACTCGCCATTCAGAAATTATTGCCTCTCCTCCGAAAGGATTATTATCCGGCACGAAATTTAAAAGCAGTTTATGACCTTGGTATTGGGGTTAAGAATAAAAACCCGTTTATGCAACAGCAAGCAATTGAGAGCTTAAAGGATCTTGCCAAAAAGGATTATGCACCCTCTCTCATGATTCTTGGCAAT
Organism: Acinetobacter sp. NBRC 110496; assembly: GCF_000876115.1. Classification (NCBI taxonomy): domain Bacteria; kingdom Pseudomonadati; phylum Pseudomonadota; class Gammaproteobacteria; order Moraxellales; family Moraxellaceae; genus Acinetobacter; species Acinetobacter sp. NBRC 110496. The sequence goes on along the minus strand of NZ_BBTF01000015.1, from coordinate 59,748 downwards.
ATGCTTGCCAATGGCAGTATTATCGATCAGGATTTAGAGCAGGCAAAAAATATCTTTTCACGCTTAGCGGCTGTGGACTATCCAAATGCGAAAGAATCATTAGTCAAAGTTAACGAAGCCATTGCTGCGAAAAAAGCAGCGCCAACCAAAAAATAAAAAGCCAAAAGCAGCACTTTGTAAGTGCTGCTTGTTTTCACTTAGAACTGTTTGCTGACTTTAATCCCAGCACTCCAATTACGCCCATCTGCGGGTTCAAAGAAGCGGTTGCTTCCTTCGTTAACAATCACCGAGCCTGCATAGTTTTTATCGAACAGGTTATCTACGCGTGCAAAACCACTCACTCCCCAGTCTGCATATTTCCACGCATATCCAGTATACAATGACGCGACCGTATAATTTGGTGCTGCATCACTATTAATATCATTAACATACACTTTATCCATATACTGCACATCTGCACCTGCGTAAAAGCCCTGCTCAGGTTTCCACGCCAAACCAATAAAAGCTTGGCTCTTTGCGATTCCAGGAATTGCATTTCCCTCAGGAATCTCAGCAACTTTTCCAACCGCAGGAACTTTAGAATCAAAGGTCGCATCTAAATAGGCATAACTAGCATTGATGGCCAAATCTTTCCAAAGCGCTTTATTCCAAGCCAACTCAACACCTTTGCGTAAAGTCTTATCTGCATTCCTAAAAGTTGCACGACCACCAATATTTTCAGCTGCAACAATGTCATCCTTGGTTTGAATGTAGAATGTAGCCAAATTAAAATCACCTAACACATTTGAAGATTTTAGACCCACCTCATAGTTATCACTTTTTGAAGGTCTTAAGTCTAGCGTGCTGCTGCCACCTTTTGCAGGATAAGCCATCTCAGTGAATGTTGGCGTTTCAAAACCTTTGGCATAACTTGCATAGAGTAAAGCTTCTGGAATAACTTGCCAACTTAGAGCCACTGAAGGTAATACTTCTTCATAGCTAGTTTTGCCACTATTATCCCCATTCAGACCAACAATATAATGATCTTTCGATTCGTAATGCACATTACTATAACGCACACCTGTATCTAGACGCATCGTTGGTAAAAAAGACCATGAAGCCTGTAAATAAGGATCGACATTCCACAAGGTATTACGCTCATCACGGCGCAGGGCTCCTTTTACCCCTTTATCCCCAGTCTCATTAAAGTTTTGATAGCCTTGTCGACCTTCATTCATCGCATCAATTGCCACACCTGCACTGAACTGGGTATTCGGTAGTAAGTCCTTCCCCGTCCAGCGGAAGTCTGCACCATAATAATCACGTTTAAAATCAATTACTCCACCAGCTTGATACGGTGTCGCTGGATTTTTTTGAACCATATCTGGAATCGATTGATATTGTGTTACTTGACGTTGCCCAATGTAGGCCATCGCATACAGTTCATTTTGGTCATTGATTGGTTTTGACCATGTAAGCCCTGTTTGGGTTTGATCAATCTTTTTACGTGCATTGTAATCCAAAACATTTTTTGCCACTTGTCTTGGATTCACTTCCCAATCTGCTCGTGTTAAGCCACTAGGATCATCAGCATCAATCTTGACGTAGTTAGTGATCCAGTTAATCTTACTACCATCATCCAAATTCCACGTCAGTTTTGCATTGCTTAAAACCTTGTTTGCCCCGCTATGGTCTCGAAAACCATCGGTATCAAAATAAGATGAGCTAATCACATAACTCGGTTCATTTTGATTTTTAGCACCGCCTTGCAACACAATACCCGCGCGATTCTTATTGTGGCTGCCCCCAGCATAACTCATTTCAATCGAGTCTTTACCCTGCCCCTCTCTGGTTGTTGCCAGAATCGCGCCGCCCGATGAATTGCCATAAATCGAAGAAAATGGCCCTGTTAAGACTTCAAGATGACTCAAACTGCTTAAATCAATATTTGAGGTTTGCCCCTGCCCATCGGGCATCGTTGCCGGAATACCGTCGGTATATAAACGAATACCACGCACACCAAAAGTAGAGCGTGCACCAAAACCGCGCATTGACAATTGCAAATCCTGTGCATAGTTCTCACGATTACGTAATTGAAGACTTGGAATTCCTTTAACAACCTCTGTTAAATTCACTTGTGCTGATTGATCATCTTTAGGCATATCCACCCTAAAAATTGAGGCTGGTGTTTGCATATATGTAGTATCGGTGCGTGTTGCCTCGACTTTAATTGATGGCAATTGCACAGCTTGCTCAGCATCAGATTCACCCGCCCAGGCAGCGCTATTACCCACCACCCCCATACACATTGCGACGCAACCATATAAAAGGTTAATTTTCAGTGAAGGCATGAAGATTCCTTATTTCTCAAAATTTCAAAAGGATGATTTTTAAAAGTAAGCATCTAATTATTTTATATTTAACTTACATATTTAAATTTTACGGCCATCATCAAGAACGTTACCGATCTGCATTGGCAAATAAAATTAAATACCGTCATAATTGTAAGTGAAACATTTACCCTCATTGTATTGTTGTTGAAACAACTTGAGCTCTATATGCCTGAACTTCCTGAAGTTGAAACCACCAAAACCAGCCTTCTCCCTCTTTTAGAGCAACGTGTTCAAGCCGTCACTGTATTGAATGCGAGTTTACGCTGGCCAATTCCCAACGATCTCGACAAACTGGTTGGACAACGTCTAACGCAACTGAAACGTCGCTCTAAATATATTCTGGCCGAATTTGAACAAGATCAGATGCTCTGGCATTTGGGTATGTCTGGCAGCTTTCGTTTGTGTCAAGCTAATGAAGCGCTGAGAAAGCATGATCATCTGGTGATTGATTTTGAGGATTTGCAACTCCGCTATCACGACCCACGTCGTTTTGGCTGTATTTTGTGGTTAGACCAAGCCAATCAAAGCAAACTGATCGACACACTCGGCCCTGAGCCACTCAGTGAAGATTTTAATGCGGCTTACTTAGGTGAAAAACTGAGTAAAAAGAATGTCGGCATTAAAATTGCTTTGATGGATAATCATGTGGTGGTTGGTGTCGGCAATATTTATGCGACTGAAAGTTTATTCAATATCGGGGTTCATCCTGCACAGCCAGCTTCAACCTTAAGCAAAACACAGGTAGAAAAACTGGTCATTGAAGTTAAACGCATCTTAAAACAGGCAATTGATCTTGGTGGCTCTACCTTGCGTGACTATAGCAATGCCATGGGTGAAAATGGTTATTTTCAACAGACGCTTTTGGCCTATGGGCGTGCAGGCGAAATGTGCGTAAATTGCGAAACCACACTGGAAAACTTAAAGCTTGGTCAACGTGCCAGCGTATTTTGCCCGCAATGCCAACCATTGAAGTTAAAAAAAGCTTAGGCTTATTCAGATATCCCAAGGAGAACAAATCATGCAAACTGCGATTGTTCGACATATTCTCGTCAAAGATAAAGATTTAGCTGAGCAGCTAAAAAAGCGGATTCAATCAGGTGCAGATTTCGGAAAAGTTGCCAAGCAATATTCAACCTGCAACTCAGCCAAACGTGGTGGTGAACTCGGCGAGGTGAAAAAAGGTCAGTTGGTGCCTGTCATCGATAAACTGGTCTTTAGCGCAGCAGAACGTATTCTACATGGTCCGATTAAAAGCCAGTTTGGTTTTCATTTGGTTGAAGTCAAATTCCGTATGGGCAGTTTGAGATAATCGGTCTACTTGAGCTTAAATTTAGATTTAAGCTCAACAGTCAGTTCCGAGAATAAATCTTTTAATCCTGTGGCCTCATCACATAGGTCCATGCCAATGTCATTTCACCATTAGACAACTGAACCTGAGTCTTTACACGTTGATATTGTATCCCTTCAAAATCATCCAGCATTTGCCAGTTTTGTTCTAATTTGTCAGTACTAAACAAATATCCCTCAACCAAAGAATCTGCTTCATTCAGAACGATAGCAGGCAAACCTTGATCTGGCCCCCAATCTAGAATATGAATCGTGCCATGCACCGAAGCTTGCTGCCAGTCGCCACCGATTTCTCCCAAAATATGGGCATTTTCTCGATTTGGGCATAATGTACCATATACAAATAATCGGTTCATGTTAGTTGATCCCCCTCACAATATGTACAGCATCTTAAAATGAAAGCAGCTTTTTTTCTATGAGAAATGACGATTTTACGCCACTATCCAGCACGGTCCTGTTCCAATAGACAATAAAAAACGGCATCTCAGATGCCGTTTTTTATTCAAGCTAACTTAGCCCTGTTTTTTCAACTCATCACGAATTTCACGTAACAGTTGAACATCTTCTGGCGTTGCTTCTGGCTCAGGTGCAGCCTCTTCTTGTTTACGAATACGATTCATCACTTTCACTAATAAGAACACAACCCATGCTAATAACAAGAAATTAATAAGAATAGTTAAGAAGCTACCATACGCAAAGACATTCAGTCCTGCATCCTGTGCCGCTTTCAACGTCGTCACATTGTTCGGGTTATCGCCGAGGATAAGGAACCAGTTGGTGTAATCTACATTGCCACCCAAGATCCATGAAATCACTGGCATTACAATATCTTTCACTAATGAATCAATAATTTTACCAAAAGCACCACCAATGATGACACCAATCGCCAAATCCATCATATTGCCCTTGATGGCAAATTCTTTAAATTCTTTAATAATACTCATCTATAACTCTCCAGAGCTGAACTTGATCGCGGCCTGTTTTTGCATTGTTTATTACACAGGTGCGGTTATCCACATAATGCTGATAATTTAATATTTTTATCAAAAAAAGAAAGTTATTTCACACTTTAACAACACTTTTTATTTTCATAAAAATATGTCTTTAAGCATGTCCTTCCCATCAGATTTATGCAATAAAAAACCGCTAAATAAATTTAGCGGTTTTGTCATTTTTCGGTGAAGAAAAATTATTTATCGCGGTTACGCTTACGTTCGTTTTCAGTTAAGTAACGCTTACGGATACGAATCGATTTTGGTGTTACTTCAACTAACTCGTCATCTTGAATGAATTCAAGCGCTTGTTCAAGCGTGTATTCCATTGCAGGTGTTAAAGTTAAAGCTTCATCAGTACCTGACGCACGAACGTTAGTTAACTGTTTCGCTTTAGTTGGGTTTACAACCATATCGTCAGAACGTGAGTTAATACCGATGATCATACCTTCATACACTTCCAACTGTGGTTTAGCGAATAAACGACCACGGTCTTGAAGCGTAAATAATGCATAGCCCAAGCAAGTCCCTTGAACCATAGAAATCAACACACCATTTTGACGTTTCGCAACAGTACCTGCTTTTGCTGGACCGTAATGCGAGAAGCTTGATGTCATGATCCCTGTACCAGAAGTCATGGTTAGGAATTCAGAACGGAAACCAATCAAGCCACGTGAAGGTACAGTTGCTTCAATACGGATACGGCCTTTACCGTCAACTTCCATATTGGTCATTTCGCCTTTACGGAAGCCCATTTGTTCCATTACAGAACCTTGATGCTGTTCTTCAACGTCAAACGTTACGTTTTCGTATGGCTCTTGTTTTTCGCCATCGATTTCTTTCATGATCACTTGTGGACGTGATACGCCCATTTCGAAGCCTTCACGACGCATGTTTTCAATTAAAACTGAAAGGTGAAGTTCACCACGACCTGAAACCTTGAAACGGTCTGGGCTGTCAGTATCTTCAACACGAAGTGCTACGTTGTGAATCAATTCACGGTCAAGACGTTCACGAATGTTACGTGAAGTTACGAATTTACCTTCTTTACCAGCAAACGGTGAGTTGTTTACCTGGAAAGTCATCGATACAGTCGGTTCATCTACAGACAATGCTGGTAATGCTTCAACATTTTTAGGATCACAAATCGTATCAGAAATGTTTAATGCATCAATACCCGTAATACAGATGATGTCACCAGCTGAAGCTGATTCAACATCAACACGCTCTAAACCATGGTAACCCATGATTTTTAAGATACGACCGTTACGTGTATTGCCATCTTTATCGATAACAGTAACAGGTGTATTTAATTTTACAGAACCACGTTGAATACGACCAACACCGATAACACCTACGAAGCTGTTATAGTCAAGTGATGAAATCTGCATTTGGAAAGGACCATCAACATCAACTGCTGGTGGTTCAACGATATCAACGATAGTTTGGAACAACGGTGTCATATCTTCCGCTAATTCTTCTGGTGAAGGACCAGCAACACCACGAAGACCAGAAGCATAGACAACTGGGAAGTCTAACTGTTCGTCAGTACCGCCTAAGTTATCGAACAAATCAAAAACTTGATCGATAACCCAGTCTGGACGCGCGCTAGGCTTGTCAACTTTGTTGATAATCACGATTGGCTTCAAACCACGTGCGAACGCTTTTTGCGTTACGAAACGAGTTTGTGGCATTGGACCTTCTTGTGAGTCTACAAGAAGCAATACACAGTCAACCATCGACATTACACGTTCAACTTCACCACCGAAGTCGGCGTGTCCCGGGGTGTCAACAATGTTAATGCGGTATTCAGTGTTTGTACGTGCATCTAACCATTTAATTGCAGTATTTTTTGCAAGAATGGTAATACCACGTTCAGACTCAAGCGCGTTAGAATCCATAACACGTTCAATCTCGCCTGCGCGATCACCAAGAGCACCTGATTGTTGTAAAAGTTTGTCGACTAAAGTCGTCTTACCATGATCGACGTGCGCAATAATGGCAATGTTACGGAGAGTTTTAATATCTGACATGTAAAATTCGATACGCTTTAAATTTGAGGGCAAATTATACAGAAAAATACTAAACTTTAGTAGTGACAGTTTATTGACAGTGCATTTTTTTTCTGACGAAGTGTCATTGAATCGTTGGTAAAGCGAGCTAACTCTATTAGAATATTGCCCTAATGCCTCTCGCTTTTATACTCCCATGTCGAATTCACAACCTCAGCAGCAGCTTGATCTGGTCTATGGACTCAATGATCGACCGAAACCTTTTGTTGCATTTTTAGCCGCTCTACAGCATCTCTTGGCGATTTTAGTCCCGATTGTGACCCCTGGATTACTGATTTGTTTGGCACTTGGCGTCTCGCGTGAAGACACCAATATGATCCTTTCCATGTCACTGATCATCTCAGGAATTGCAACTTTTTTACAATGTAAAAAAGTTGGCCCTTTTGGTGCCGGATTGTTAATTGTTCAGGGTACCAGCTTTAATTTTATCGGACCAATCATCGGGATTGGTAGTGCAATGGTGGCTGCAGGCACCCCAGTTGAGCAAGTGATGGCCGCCATTTTTGGTGTCGTCATTGCCGGTTCATTTATTGAGATGGGTGTATCACGAATTTTACCTTGGGTGAAAAAGCTGATTACTCCGTTAGTCACAGGCATTGTGGTGCTATTGATTGGTCTTACTCTGATTAAAGAAGGTTTGATCAGCATGGGCGGTGGTTATACCGCCATGCAAGACAATACTTTTGCCAATGCAGACAACTTGATCATGTCCTGTACTGTTCTTGGAATTATTATCTTACTGAATCGAATCCGCATTGTTTGGGTGAAAAGTTCAGCCATTTTAATTGCACTGGTGATTGGCTATATTCTTGCCGGTTTTATGGGACACCTGAACTTTGCTGTCCTCAATGATGCACCATTAATTCAAATTCCAACCCCAATGCATTTTGGATTAAGTTTCTCTTGGAGCTTATTCATTCCAATGGCATTCATTTATCTGGTCACTTCACTTGAAGCAATTGGCGACGTCACTGCGACCAGTAAAATCTCGAATCAACCAGTTGATGGTCCAGTTTGGATGCAACGCATTAAAGGCGGCGTACTGGTCAACGGTGCAAACTCATTCTTAGCAGGTATCTTTAATACTTTCCCAAGTTCAGTATTTGCACAAAACAATGGTGTCATTCAATTGACTGGTGTGGCAAGCCGCTATGTCGGAATCTGGATTGCCGTGCTGCTCGTGATTTTAGGCTTATTCCCTGCTGTAGCTGCTGTAATTCAAGCCGTGCCACAAGCGGTCCTTGGTGGTGCCGTGATGGTGATGTTTGGGGCTGTAGCCGCGTCTGGGATTAATATTCTTTCGAGTATTCATCTCGACCGTCGCGCCCTGCTGATTATTGCGATTTCACTTGCACTTGGTTTAGGTGTCGCTCAAGTTCCTCAAATTCTTGAACACCTGCCTGAACTATTTAAAAATATTTTTAGCTCTGGTGTCGCAACTGGCGGTATTGCCGCTTTGATTTTAAACATTGTTTTACCTGACACACATAAGTAATCAACAAACAATCGCAAGTGCCCAGTTTCACGACTGGGCTTTGTTTTTGATGAGAGATCAAAATGGATCCACGTAGTGAAGTTGTCATCCGACAGCAAGATTATTTAAATGGCCAAGTCTTATTGATCAATGCGCCCAATGATCAGCTCGCCAAAAATTTACCCGAAAAAGCCCAAGCATCCGTGTGGACTTGGAATTATGCTGATCATCTAAGTTTTTTAAAAACTGATATCAACTCACATTTTTCAGTTGAGTTTCCTCAAGCCCAATTTGATCAAGTTGTTATTTTTGTTCCTAAATCAAAAGAATTATTAAACTATATTCTGCATGTTGTCATGAGCCACCTAAAACTGGATCAGCAGGTTTTTTTAGTGGGTGAAAAAAAAGGCGGTGTTGAGCGAGCGGCCAAGCAATTACAGCCTTATGGTAAAACATTAAAACTCGATAGCGCACGTCACTGTCAATTTTGGCAAATGAAAATTGAAAAAACTGAACAGTTAAAACCACTTGAAAACTGGTTAAAAAGCTATACAGTTCAGATAGATCAAGATCAATTAGAGATCTGCGCCCTACCCGGTGTGTTTAGTCAAAATCATTTAGATGTCGGAACAGCCATATTAGTCCCTTACCTTAGCCAAGTAAAATCAGGTAAGATTGCCGACTTTGGTTGTGGTGCTGGAATTATTAGCGCTTATTTAGCCAAGCTAAATCCGAACCAACAAATTTTTGCACTTGATGTTGATGCATTTGCATTACGGTCAACTGAGCTGACTTTTCAGAAAAACAATCTGAATCTCAATCAGTTAAATCTACATGCTGTCACTGGTTTCGTCGATGCACCCAAAGATTTGGATGCCATCGTAAGCAATCCACCTTTTCATCAGGGGATTCATACCAATTACGATGCCAGTGAAGAACTTTGCCAACGTGCGAAACAGCATCTGAAAAATGCAGGTGAATTATGGATCGTAGCCAATCGTTTTCTGAATTACCCGCCCCTCATTGAGCAAAATTTTGGTCAATGTTTGGTTAAGGCAGATCAACAAGGATTCAAGGTGTTATATGCCTGTGCAAAATAAACATTTTAAGGAATTTTTATGAGCGATACATCTGCTCCTCAACACCTTCAGCGTAAGCTCGGGGCACGTCACCTGAACATGATTGCGATTGGTGGATCGATCGGCACAGGCTTATTCCTTGCTTCTGGTTCGACCATTGCAACTGCCGGTCCCGGCGGTGCCTTACTGGCCTATGCGCTCATTGGTATCATGATCTACTTCTTGATGACCAGTTTAGGTGAGTTAGCCACGCACAATCCAACATCGGGTGCATTCTTTACCTATGGCAGTCGCTATGTCGAAGACGGCTTTGGTTTTGCTTTAGGTTGGAACTATTGGTACAACTGGGCGATTACTGTTGCATTTGAATTGGTTGCGGTTCAATTCATCATGAAATTCTGGTTTCCCGATATTCCCGGGTTCTACTGGAGTGCGATCTTCCTAGCCATTATTTTTGGGATTAATGCCTTAACGGTGAAAGGTTTTGGTGAAAGTGAATTTTTATTCTCCTTGATCAAAGTCATTGCCATTATCGTGTTTATTGTCATTGGGATCTGGATGATTGCTAAAATCATGCTGACACCTAATGTATCGGTATTTCAGCACTGGACTTACAAAGAAGCGCCATTTGTCGGTGGCTTACAAGCCCTGATCGGGGTTGCCATGATTGCCGGATTCTCGTTCCAAGGGACTGAGATGGTGGGGGTTGCAGCGGGTGAATCTAAAGATCCGAAGAAAACCATTCCTTTAGCGATTAAACAGATCTTCTGGCGCATTTTACTGTTCTATATCCTGTGTATCTTTATTATCGGGACATTGGTCAGCTATGACGACCCACTGTTGTTAAAAGCAGCTCAAAGTGAAGATATTGCACTTTCACCATTTACATTACTATATGAAAAAGCAGGCTTTGCTTTCGCAGCAAGTTTAATGAATGCGGTGATTCTCAGTGCAATCTTATCTGCGGGTAACTCTGGAATGTATTCTTCTACCCGTATGTTATTTGATATGGCCAAAGAAGGCCGCGCGCCAAAATGGTTCTCGAAACTGGATGGCCGCGGTGTACCCATGAATGCCCTCTACGCAACGACTGCGGTTGCAGCGCTGTGTTTCTTAACCACGTTCATTGGTGAGAAACAGGTATTCAACTGGTTACTCAATATGTCAGGCATGTGTGGCTTCATTGTCTGGCTTGGGATTGCGATTTCACACTATCGTTTCCGTAAAGGTTATATCGCACAAGGTTATAAGGTTGAAGACCTTGCTTACCGCGCCAAGTTTTTCCCATTTGCACCATGGTTTGCATTTATTCTTTGTTCGATCATTATCTTAGGTCAAAACTATCAAGCTCTGCTCGGTGGAAAAATTGATTGGTTAGGGTTGATCTCAACCTATATCAGCATTCCATTATTTTTGGCAATTTGGCTCGGTTACAAGTGGAAACACAAGACTAAACTGATTGCATATCAAGATATGAATGTGAAAGAAGGCGAATAAAAACTTGACCCAAATGAAAATATGAGTAAAATCGCGCTCATATTTTCAACGGCACCACATAATAGGAGGACGACAGCATGCCATTACAACTAGGAACTACACCATAAGATTTGGCACTGTCAACTCACGGACAAGTGTTCAAATATTATGATCGCTTGTCCGAATGCTCTATTTAACCTAGCATTCGCTAGGTTTTTTTACGCCTATTCGGACCAACAATTAAAATACCCGAGACAAGAAAATGGGCATACAAAAAATTCTCAATGCTGAGGCTGAATATGGCGTTCCAGTGAAAATTTTCACCAACGACATTGATAGCGAAAGTATTGAACAACTGAAAAAAATGGCACAACTACAATTTGTTTATTCACATATTGCCGTGATGCCTGATGTACATGTCGGCAAAGGTGCGACTGTAGGTAGCGTGATTCCCACAAAAAATGCCATCATCCCCGCAGCCGTAGGGGTTGATATCGGTTGTGGCATGAATGCGATTCGACTCAATCTTAAAGCGTCACAACTACCAGATCATCTAGCACCATTACGCCATGCGATTGAACGCAAAGTCCCTGTCGGCTTTGAATTACACAAACAAGTGAAAGCTAAAGCTTCTAGTATTATTCCGCTAGAAAAACGCTTACAACCTATCATCAAAAAACATCCCGGCTTGGTTCGAATGCTAAGAAAGTTTGATGCCACTTGGCAAAAACAGCTGGGGACCTTAGGGGGCGGCAATCACTTTATTGAACTGTGTCTTGATGAAAATCAGGACGTCTGGGTCATGCTACACTCAGGTAGCCGCGGTTTAGGCAATGTGATCGGTACATATTTCATTGAATTGGCAAAGAAAGAAGCACAGCATCGTTTCGGTCACGTTCCGGACAAAGACTTAAGTTATTTTGCTGAAGGCTCAAATAGTTTTGACGATTATGTTGAAGCCGTGCAATGGGCACAAGAATACGCCTTTGAAAACAGACGTGAAATGATGCGTCTGATCCTAGAAGCGATTCGTCCACTACTACCACCTTTTCAAATGACCAAAGAAGCAATTAACTGCCACCACAATTATGTGAGTCAAGAAACCCACTTTGGTGAGAATCTATTGATAACACGTAAAGGTGCAATTCGGGCAGGTCAGGATGAATTGGGCATTATCCCAGGTTCAATGGGAGCTCGCTCTTATATCGTCAAAGGCAAGGCCAATCCAGAGTCCTTTTGCTCATGTTCACATGGTGCAGGTAGAAAGATGAGCCGCAGTAAGGCAAAACTGCTATTTAGCCAAGATGACTTGATTCAGCAAACCCAAGGGATTGAATGCCGAAAGGACAGCGCTGTGATTGATGAAATTCCAGCTGCCTATAAAGATATTGATCAAGTTATGGCAAACCAAGCGGACTTGATCGAAATTGTACACACCCTCAAACAAATCTTATGCATTAAAGGTTAATGATATGAAACTCAAGGAAATGCCTAAAATCAAAGTGCGAAACCCAGTTGCACTCTCCCCTTTATTACACAAAGGTGGCGTTCATGAAACAGAGAAACCACGAGCACAGCATCGTCGTGCAAGACAGGATGCCAAACAGCAACTAAAAAAACAGATGTGGTAACTCAAAATCACACCCCTCTAACGATGAAGGAGAACAAACAAAATGGTTCAATATTTAAATTACTCAAATAAAAAAAGCGACTCAATTGAGTCGCTTTTTTATGATCTTAACTAGAGATTATCTAGCTTGACCTGGTTGTACAAGAACAGTACGGCTACCGCTGATCGCAGCAAATACGCGACGGTTCATAGCACGACCTTCTTTAGTTTTGTTGTCAGCAATCGGTTGATCCCAAGCGAAGCCTTGAGTTGTCAAACGAGATGCGCTTACGTTGTATTCGTTAACAAGTGCAGACTTAACAGAGTTAGCACGCGCTAAAGATAAACGTTCGTTTAACTTACGTGGACCAGTGTTATCTGTGTGACCTTCAATGCGAGCTGTCGCATTCGGGTACTCAGCTAACTTCTCTGCAACTTTAGCAATTTCAGACTTGTATTGTGGCTTGATGTCAGACTTGTTCGTATCGAAGAATACGCGAAGTTCCATGTTAAGGTCTTCAGTCAACTCTTGTGGTTGTGGAGCAACTGGAGTTGGTTCAACTGGAGTAACTTCTACTACTGCAGCAGCAGGTTTCAAGTGACCACCAAGAACTACGTTTAAGCCTGCAAGTGCAGTATAGTTCCAGAAATCTTCATCGATGTTATAAGTACCACGAGCTTCTGTACGAAGAGACAAAGCATCGTTCAAGCGCCAGAAAGCACCAAAACCTGCATTACCCAAAGTACCTTCTTCTTTCAAGCCACGACCAGCGCGACCCAATTGAGCTGGAGTAGCATCATCAAATGTATATTTGTAATGACCAGCACCTAACAATACGTAAGGCTTGATTTTGCTGTCATAGTTTTTAGTGATCAAATCAGAAGTAACATAGAAGTTACCGTTGATTTGTTGTTGTTTGTAGCTAGCATTAGGAGTAGAACCGTCTACATCACCTTTAACTTGGTTGTATTCAGCTTCAAAACCTAACCATGGCGTTAATTCAACACCTAGTGCAGCACCAACAAATAAGTCATCCTTAATTTCAGGAGCATTTGTTAAATGCTTAGGACCATTGTTGCTTTTAGAATCTTGGAATGTGTAACCAAGCATCAATGGTGTTACTGTAATACCCGCATTAGCAGCAGCTAAAGGAGCAGCAACAAGCATAGCAAGTGCAATACGACTCAATTTCATGGATATCCTCCAGAGATAACAATTGTTTGTTGTGTAAGCTTAGCCTATGATTTTTCGTCCTGAGAACACGAATGTCCAACAGTATTATTTTTTAAGCTATTCACTTCACTTTGAATCATACAAACACTTGATGAATTTTCCAAGTGCTTGATAACTTTAACCTCGTAAATTATTGACAAAATTTCTTACAATTTCCGTTGTAGTTCAGTAAATTTTCAATTCCCATTTAATATTGGGATGAATTATGGTTTTAAAGCTTGCGATTTAGTATTTCTTAATTAATTTATTAGTAATATTTTTATTGCCGATCCTGTTCTGGATTATAAAAAATCAATCCAAGTATTTGTTAATCAAAAATTTAATAAAAACACAAAGAGATAATATGTTTAAATTCCATGGACTGACTCTAATCGAATTAATCATCACGCTTGGAGTTTTAGCCATTCTTGCCACCTTTGCAGTCCCCTATTTCCGTGAAATTATGATCTCAAACGAAGCTGCCTACCTTAAAAGAATCCTCACAATTCATATACAAAAAGCAAAAACGGATGCACAACTTCATCATCAAAATGTGATGCTGTGCCCAAGTTCTGATGAGATTCATTGTGATCATGACTGGAATAAAGGTTTTATTGGATTTATTGATAGCAATCGGAATAGACAACGAGATGCAGAGGAAACATTGTTATTTACAATTGCACTCAACCATAAATATGGTCATTTAAGCTATAGAGCATTTGGCAATACCCCCGATTCTATTATATTTCAATCCAGCAATGGTCTTCCTCTAGCATCTAACGGCAGTTTCATCTATTGCTCAACCTCTCCAAACTATCATACGAAAATTATGTTAAGCCGAATGGGTAATATACGTTTCGAAAAGTTATCGCGTTGCTAAAAACTCTTCAGTCTAGCCTAAAATAGGTAAAACACTTTATTCAGATGCTTTTTTTACTATACTGCTTAAGTTTGGAACATTTTTATAAATTATAAGTGTGGAGACACATCATGACTGACATCGTAATCGTTAACGGCGCTCGTACAGCAATGGGCGGCTTCCAAGGTGCACTTTCAGGTGTAACAGCACCAGAACTAGGTGCAGTAACAATTAAAGAAGCAATTGCTCGTTCTGGCCTACAACCAACCGATGTAGAAGAAGTAATCATGGGTTGTGTTTTACCAGCGGGTTTAAAACAAGGCCCTGCACGTCAAGCCATGCGTCAAGCAGGTCTACCAGATTCTACCGGTGCAGTCACTATTAACAAGCTTTGCGGTTCTGGCATGAAAGCCGTGATGCAAGCAACTGATATGATCAAGGCTGGCAGTGCAGAAATCGTCGTTGCGGGCGGTATGGAATCAATGACCAACGCACCGTATATATTACCTAAAGCACGTGCTGGCTATCGTATGGGCCATGGTGAAATTAAAGACCATATGTTCCTTGATGGCTTAGAAGATGCTGAAACAGGTCGTTTAATGGGCTCATTTGCCCAAGATATGGCCAATAAACGCAGCTATACACGTGAACAAATGGATGATTTTGCGATTCGTTCTTTGCAACGCGCACAAAAGGCCATTACTGAAGGTTACTTTAAGGATGAGATCGTACCTGTTACCGTTTCGACACGTAAAGGCGACGTGGTGATTGATCAGGATGAACAACCATTAAGTGCAAAAATTGACAAGATTCCATCACTTAAACCCGCTTTTGCAAAAGACGGAACCATTACCGCCGCAAACGCAAGCTCAATCTCGGATGGTGCATCTGCACTGGTGTTAACATCTAGCGATGTTGCAACGCAACGTGGTTTACAGCCTTTGGCAAAAATTATTGCAACTGCTTCAAACTCACAGCACCCTTCTGAATTTACCATTGCTCCTGTCGGCGCGATTGAAAAAGTATTGAACAAAGCTGGTTGGGATGCGCAAGACGTCGATCTATGGGAAATCAATGAAGCTTTTGCGATGGTCACCATGTGCCCAATCGATGATTTCAAATTAGATGCTGAAAAAGTCAATATTAATGGAGGTGCTTGTGCATTGGGTCACCCTGTTGGCTCTACAGGTTCTCGTATCATCCTGACATTGATTCACGCACTTAAACGTACGGGTGGTAAGAAAGGTGTTGCTGCGCTGTGTATCGGTGGTGGTGAAGCAACTGCGGTCGCAATTGAATTGATCTAAATAATTTTTCAATTTGTTCAAAAAATCCTGCGTAATGCAGGATTTTTTAGGTTTGGGATTACAAAAAATAATGCATCCATTGCTAAAATCCCGATAAGTTATGCATTGTATAAAAAAACAACAAGGAGTCCCCCATGCAACTCAATCATTATCTAAATTTCAAAGGACAAGCAGAACAAGCATTTAACTTTTATAAATCTGTGTTTGGTGGTGAATTTGCCATGCTTAGTCGTTATGGTGATATGCCACCGACTGAAGGTATTAGCCTATCAGAAGCCGATAAAAATTTAATTTTACATGTGTCCTTACCCATCAATGAATTTACCGTATTGATGGCATCTGATACCAATGACCAGTTCTGTGCTCCCAACAGTGTCTTTACCCAAGGTACAAATCACTATATTTCAATCAATCTCGACCCGGATGAGTTGGATGAAGCGCAACGACTATTTGATGCTTTGTCTGCGAATGGCCAAATTGAAATGCCACTCGAAAAGACCTTCTGGGGTGCACTCTACGGCGCTTTTACCGATCAGTTCGGGATCAAATGGATGATCAATTGCCAGCTAGATGAATAATCTGCATCAAATAAAAAAGCTGAACCAAAGTTCAGCTTTTTTTGTTTCAATCTCTTTACGCACCAGTTTGATAACTTGCCTGTGGCACAGCAGTTGAAGCTTGATAAGGGTTGGTAAAGTCCTGAAGCCCTGCAGCCGCTTCATGAATATCCTTACCCTCTTTCACCACAAAAGTGTCAAAGCCAGAACGTTTTAAATAGTTTAAAACGTCCTTAAAGATATCACCGACCGCTCGTAACTCACCTTGATAACCTTGGCGACGTAATAAAGCAGCAAATGAATAACCACGACCATCATTGAAACCGGCAAACTCAATAAAGATCGCATCCAGTTCATTTAATGGAAATTGGTGTGTTTCAGGTGAATCATCAACAGTAATGTACAACGCCTTCTTACCTTGTACATGTGCTAATTGATCCAGCTGTGCCGTTGTAAGCACCACATCCCCCTGTGGAACAACGCCCTCTTCGGTAATGATTTGGTAGCTATTGTCAGCAATCGTGCCATCTTTAAACAGCACTTGTAGCGTTGTATTAAGCATAAGCACGCTCCTTAAATGGTTGAATGCCGACACGGCGGTAAGTATCAATAAAGCGCTCACCTTCATTACGTAAGTCAAGGTAGGTATTCAAGATTTCATCAATCACATCAGGTACAGCATCTGCAGCAAAAGATGGGCCTAGGATATCCCCTAATGATGCATCATGATCAGCATGTCCACCCAGCGTGATCTGATAAAACTCAGCACCTTTTTTGTCCACACCGAGAATACCAATGTTGCCGACATGGTGATGACCACAAGCATTCATACAGCCAGAAATGTTTAGATCCAGTTCACCTAAATTATAGATCGTGTCTAAATCTTCAAAACGGCGGCTGATCGCTTCCGAGATCGGAATTGATTTGGCATTGGCCAATGAGCAGAAGTCGCCACCTGGACAGCAAATAATATCGGTAATAAAGCCAATATGCGCACGCGCCATGTTGTGATGTTCAAGCGTTTGCCACAATTCAAATAAATCTTTTTGTGGTACATCAACCAACGAAATATTTTGTTCATGGGTGGTACGGAACTCACCAAAGGTATACTTATCGGCTAAATCTGCGATTAAGTTCATTTCTTCAGTGGTGACATCACCAGGAGCAACGCCGGCACGCTTCAAGGAAATCGTCACAATACGATAGCCTTTGACTTTATGCGCATTGGTATTAACGTTAAACCATTGTTTGAATTTCGGATGTTCGGCAAACAAAGCTGTGAAATCTTGATCTTCTAAATCTTGATAAGCAAATGGAGTGAACTCTTCATCCAATTTTTTCAAGATTTCAGGTTGAATCTTTAATGTTTCGCGTGTGTGCTGAAACTCAGCTTCCACTTTTTGTGCAAATACTTCTGGTGTTAAAGCTTTCACCAAAATTTTGATACGTGCTTTGTATTTGTTATCACGGCGGCCATGCAAGTTATACACACGTAAAGTTGCTTCCAAATAAGCAATCAAATCTTCACGTGGCAAGAATTCACGGATCACACTACCAATGATCGGGGTACGCCCCAAACCACCGCCCACCATAATTTTGTAACCCATTTCGCCTGCATCATTACGCACCAGATAAACACCGATGTCATGGAATGCTGTGGCAGCACGGTCTTTTTCTGCTAAAGCCGAAACCGCGATTTTGAACTTGCGTGGCAAAAAGGCAAATTCAGGATGGAAGGTACTCCACTGACGAATCAATTCACAGGTCGGACGTGGATCCGCAATTTCACCCGCAACCACACCTGCAAACTGGTCAGTCGTAGTATTACGGATACAGTTACCTGAGGTTTGTACCGCGTGCATTTGTACCGTTGCCAGTTCAGCAAGGATATCTGGTACATTTTCTAATGCAGGCCAGTTCAACTGAATATTTTGACGCGTTGAAACGTGTGCATAGCCACGGTCATATTCAGTCGCAATTTCAGCAATTTTTCTGAGTTGTTTGGTATTCATCAAGCCATACGGCACAGCGATACGGAGCATAGGCGCATAACGTTGCACATACAGACCATTTTGCAAACGTAATGGACGATATTCGTCTTCTGTTAATTTTCCTGCTAAATAGCGTTCTGTTTGATCGCGAAACTGAGCAACACGTTGGTTAATCAGCTGTTGATCGAAATCCGTATATAAATACATGGCGTATGGCTAGTCATTCATTATAAAGGCGACTAGCATAGCGAGCTTTCATTCATCAACAAAATGCTTTTTTTGCATATTTAATAACGGTTTTATTGATAAGCCTATCTAATTGCCACAAAAAGAAAAAGCCTAGACGAATCTAGGCTTTTTCGGATAATTTCTAAATGAAATTAGTTCTTATCTGGCAATGCATAAGCGACGAGATAATCACCCATTTTGGTGCCGAATGAACCGTGTCCACCCGCCATAATCACCACATACTGTTTGCCATTGGCTTCATAAGTCATTGGTGTTGCTTGTCCACCCGCAGGTAAACGTGCTTCCCATAACTTGTCACCATTTGAAACATTGAATGCGCGAATATAGTTATCTTGTGTTGCACCAACAAACATCACATTACCCGCAGTCGAAATCGAACCACCTAAACCAGGCACACCAATTTTCACTGGTGGTAATTGGAATAATGTTGGCAAGCTATCACGGATGGTACCAATACGTTTTTTCCAGACCACTTCATGGGTTTTTAAATCCACACCAGCAACAAAGCCCCAGCCTGGTTGTTTACATGGCAAACCTAATGGGGAAAGGAACGGACTGATATCCACACCATATGGCGTGCCATACATCGGTTGCATACCATGCTCCGTACCAGCACCACGTGCAACCGCTTGGCGATTTGGATCTGCTGGAATTAAACGGCTTACGAACGGTAAACCAATCGGGTTCATGACTGCAACCTGACGGTCCGCATTCACAGACATACCACCCCACTCAAATACCCCCAAATTACCAGGGAATACTAAAGTTCCGTTTTCAGAAGGTGGCGTATAAATACCATCATAGTTCAAACTTTTAAATTTCACACGACACATCAACTGGTCAAACATGGTGGCACCCCACATGTCTTTATCCGTCAATTTGTCTTTTGGTGCTAAATCGAAGTCAGAGAACGGTTGAGTTTTTGAGTAGAACTCACCTTTGGTTTGAGGACCCCATTTCACCGTTTGCGGAACAGGTTTCTCTGTAATCGGTACAATCGGCTGACCATTACGACGATCTAAAACAAAGGCATTCCCTGTTTTGGTCAATACATAAATCGCAGGGACTGTTTGACCTGATTTATCTTGAATATCGGCCAATGAAGGTTGTGATGGTACATCCATATCCCACAAATCATGATGTGTGGTTTGGAAGTGCCAGACCAACTTACCTGTCGTTGCATTAATCGCCAGCATTGAGTTGGCATAACGCTCTTTCAACTCAGTACGGTCACCCCCCCAGATATCTGGTGTACCGACGCCTGTTGGTACATAGACGATATCCAGTTTTGAGTCATAGGCAAGCGGCGCCCAAGCATTAGGTGAGTTATGTACAAACGTTGTGCCTTGACCAGGCATTGCATTTGGATCAGTTGCACCTGTATCAAATACCCATAACAACTTACCCGTGTTGACATCATAACCACGGATGACACCTGAAGGCTCTTTATTCGAATGGTTATCCGTTACAGAACCAGCAATCACCACAGTTGTACCAGAAACCACACCTGGAGAAGTCGGGTTATAACCACCTGGGTAGGCGTATGGCATGAATTCCTGTAAGTTTACTTCACCGTTTTGACCAAAGTCAGAACATGCCTTACCTGTATCTGCATTCACAGCAACTAAACGGCCATCATTCACAGGTACAAATACTTTACGCGGACACTCAGTTGAACTCGACTTTTTCGCCTGTAAACTGGTTGCAAATTCAGTGGTATTGGCCGCATCGTAGTACATCACACCACGACAAGTTAAATGCTGAAAAGTTTTATCCGCTTTGAGTTTCGGATCAAAACGCCATTTTTCCTTACCTGTCGCAGGATCAATTGAAATCAAATGTTGATGTGGCGTACACATAAACATGTTATTGCCAATCTTGATTGGTGTGACCTGATTGGTGGTTTCACCCGAATCATTTTCAGTACGGAAATCGCCAGTACGCAATGTCCAAGCTACTTTTAGATCTTTAACGTTTTTATCATTGATCTGTGTCAATGGCGAGTAGCGCTCACCACCCTGACTACGACCGTATGCTGGCCAATCTTCAGGTGCGATACCCTCCACTGCTTTCGCTTGTGCGGGTTGTGGTGTTTGAATCACCCCATTAATTTCTTGTGGATCATTGAAGATCGAATACACCATCACCACAATCGCAATCGCTAAAGTCGATGATAGCGCGACTTTACTCGAACTGAGATTATCAATACCACGCGTTACCGCAGGTACCAGTAACCACAACCCCAAAATGCCGAGGATATCAAGACGCGGTGCCAGTGCCCAGAAATCGGTTCCAACTTCCCAAACACCCCAAACAACGCTACCTAACATCAATCCAGCATAGACCCATAAAGGCCCTGACGCTCGTTTATAAAGTTGTACTGCTACAACCAGTAACAGTACGCCTGCAATCACATAATAAAAAGACCCACCAATTACTGCGAGCCAGATACCACCAATCAGCAAGAACAATGCAATGAGGGCGATAATCACCACCGTCAATGTTCTAAGCCCAGATTTTGAAGCAGATTGATTCATAAGATCACCTTGCATCTTTTATATTTTGGATCCATAAAAAGCAAAAAAGGTCTGTTTTTATGGTCGAGTTCAAATCACAACAACTTTGCAGATCTCACCCATGTCTGGCCTCACGCTGCAAAGTTGCCCGAATATCGAAATTAGAAAATGGTTTGGAACTTAATCCCGCCAACCCAAGTCTTATCACCATCTTTCAGTGCACCGACATGATGGACATATTGAATATTTGGACGAATGGTCAACCAGTTGGTCGCATGAATGCCGTAATACAACTCGGTGTTATATTCGTCATCCAGTAAACCATTATTTTTATCGTTGGCATGAATACGCGCGACACCCAAAGCAAGTTCATCTTTAGGGCGCTGATCAAATGGGCCTTTATAGATTAAACCAACATTTTGCATGTCTTTAACCGAATTGGTTTTCGAGTCGTGAACTGTAATATTCACAAAGCCCGTTAAACCACGATCAGACTGACCATCATGGCGAGTGAGCTGCTGCTTCGCTGTAAACCAGCCACCCTGTTTATGTCCGGTTCTGGCAGGATTTTCAATTTCAGCAGCATCAGCAGTACTATAGTAATAACCAAAACGATACTCGCCTGGTAAAGACTGCGCACTCAATTTTGGAGTCCAGACCACTTCTGCTGGAATAATCGCGCCACGTGAACCATCTGTGCTCAGGTTAAAACCTTTGCCACGTTGCAAGTTTTCAGGGTTATATTCATATGCCCCGATTTGTGCGTATAGGTCTGGTTGCAAGTTGTATTTGACACGCAATGCCCATTGGCTTACTGGCCAGTTATACCATTGGTCACCAACCCAGTTACCCACCTGAGAACCGCATAAGGCCAAGTTTTGGAAATCACAGTCAAAGCTATTGAAATCTTCACCTTCGCCGAAACGACCCACTTTGATATCCAAAGCCTGATCTAAAAATTTCTTCTTGATCCACAGGTCAGTTAAACGCCATGTTTGACCACGCCCCCAGACTTCTTGCGTAGAACTAAGATGTCCTTGTAAGGCATCTGCAGTTTGAGACAAAGACTGACCATCACGATAGGTTACCGTGATTTGGGCTTCAGTATCCTGCCAACCTAAAATTTTATTCAGGTCGAAATGAGTACCTAAAGCCAACTGCCCAGTGAATTCACTGCCATGGCTTGAGTGTTGTTTAGAATCTAAAACCCCTGCAAATTCACCAGTGTAATCAGCAGAAAATTTGTAACCCTGTTCTTGCAACGCAGTGCGTTGACCGTTCCAATCACCAAACAGCCATTGACCATTTGGATCAAATGCGGAAGAAGCTGCTTGAGTATGTTGTGTGAAAAGACTCAATGAGAGAACGGATAAACAGGAAACAATCATAGATTTAGAGATTGTCATGTTTACGTAACCTTTTATGTTATTGTGTATAAAAGGTTACTCTTATTTTTAAATTACAACTTATTCAAAATGTTAACAATCTGTACAATATTTTAACAATCAGTGATTGGTCGCACATATTTTCTACCATTTACCCTCACCCAAACCCTGACCAATAAAAGCATACTTCATTTGTGAACGAGAAAATTTGATTGGGCAGGCCAACTGAGGCTCAGTTTGTGCTGCATTTTCCGATAATGGAACTTCTACCACCCAACCCCGTTGCTGCGCGATGGGCGAGACCAATGCTTCATCCAGACTGAGTACAGGTTCAACACAGATATCCAGACGTTGGAACAAATGCTGCCATGCAGCAAAATCTTGAGTTTGAAACTTTTCCTGCAAGGCTTGTTTCACCGCTTGTCGATCTTCTGGATCAAAGGATGTCCCTTTGGCAAGCAATATAGGTAGCTCTAAAGCTGTAGCCAGACCTGCCATGAATTGTGGCTCTAAACTCCCCACCGAGAAGTAACGTCCATCTTTGGTTTGATAGTAATCATAGAAGCTTGCACCATTTAACATTCCTGCCTCAGCAGCCTGTGGTGTTTGCCCTGCCAGACTTGCTGAAGCGGCCATACTATTCAGACTCGCCACACAATCCGTCATGGAAATATCAATATATTGCCCAAGACCACTGCGTTGTCGTTCAACCACAGCAGCCAGAATACCAATCACCGCATGTAAAGAGCCGCCCGCCACATCTGCAATTTGAATCCCCAGTGGTGGTGGACCTCCCTCCTGACGACCGCTATGCCCCGATACACCTGCCAGTGCTAAATAGTTAATATCATGTCCTGCCCGATCTTTATATGTTCCTGTCTGACCATAGCCTGTAATGGAACAGTAGATTAAACGCGGATTAATCTCAGCTAAAGTTTCATAATCCAAGCCTAAACGACGCATGACATCAGGACGAAATTGCTCTAGTACAATATCAAACTCAGAGATTTTATTTTTGATCAGTTCAATATTAGCGGCATCTTTCAGGTCGAGTGCAATCGACTGTTTATTTCGATTCAGATAACTATGTGCAGTGGCCTGACCGTTAGCATAGGGTGGCATAATCCTTACCAGATCGGGACGCGTCGGTGATTCCACATGGATAACTTCTGCACCCATGTCCGCAAGGTACATACTGGCAAATGGTCCTGGTAACAAAGTCGAAAAGTCGAGGACTTTCAATCCCTTTAGTGCAGATGGCATAATATTTTTTACTCAATTTGTTTAAATTTTCTTTTATACTAGGTGTGGATAAACACAAAAACAATGTCATGTTCAGCCATTTACCTTGATAGTTTCGGCAATTTAACATGTATACAAGGCGCAATTATTTTTCTTGTCAATTGCCATAGGGCTTGTTAATTGATCATATATATGTTGCGTTGTTGGCAAAAATTTTATCAGACGAGGCATGAAACGACAGGAATGATAATTCATTTCCAAGTTTTATAACGATGTATGAGGAAATTTTTGTTACAACCCTACGGGACAAAGGCATTTTTTGATGCTACTGCATTATGTCATGCTCATTTAGAAGTACTAAATTTCACAAGCCACGCCTTGTACCATCTAAAAAATGTCTATTGTCGCAGCTATATCTGATCAACTAACAAGCCCTTTTTATTTTAGACGGTTATTTAGGTCAATTATCGTGAATAGTAAAGAAACTGAAGGATTCAATATGAGCCGTGATACGATCAGCATCCACTTCGTGAATGCGGCTTTAACAGGTGTTAAACGCCTAGGCATGGACGTTGAAACATTACTTTCACATGTCGGCATAGAAGCAGAACTACTCCGCCAACCGAAGGCTCGAATCTCTCCAGAGCAGTACACCCGTTTTATAAAAATGTTATGGATGGTCACCCAAGACGAACATGTCGGTTTTGATATACAACCGCGTCGTTTAGGTACTTTTGCCATCATGTGCCAATTGATTATCCATTCCAAAACGCTTGGTCAGGCACTGGAACTCTCCTCTCAATTCTACAAACTGTTTGGAGATGAGTGGGCGGTCAGCTTAGAGCGTGATAAACATGAAGCACGTTTGGTTCCACACATTCCCAAAGCTTTAGACCCAGATCACTTTATTACTGAAAGCATGCTGATGATCTGGCATGGTCTTGCGTCATGGTTAATTGAACGTCGTCTACCTTTAGAGCGCGTGCATTTTGGTTATGAGCGTCCAAATCATGCCGATGAATATGATGCCTTGTTTTTTGCTCCAGTGATGCAGTTCGATGCACCACGCACCGAAATTACATTTGCTGCCGATTATCTGGATCTCCCGATCCGTCAAGATGAAAAAACTTTAGAAGAATTCCTGAAAGCAGCACCTGCCCAGTTGTTAGTGAAGTTCAAAAATACCAACTCATTGACTTCGCGTATCCGTGATGTATTAAAGAGCCAGATTGGTGAAGAAATGCCAACACTGAAT
Source organism: Acinetobacter sp. NBRC 110496 (assembly GCF_000876115.1). Taxonomy (NCBI): domain Bacteria; kingdom Pseudomonadati; phylum Pseudomonadota; class Gammaproteobacteria; order Moraxellales; family Moraxellaceae; genus Acinetobacter; species Acinetobacter sp. NBRC 110496. The sequence continues at coordinate 34,753 of NZ_BBTF01000015.1, read as the reverse complement.
GATGTCGCGGCAATGTTGTATTTATCACCGCAAACCTTACGTCGTCGTTTGGCTGCAGAAGGTAAAAGCTATCAAGGCGTAAAAGATGCCTTACGTCGTGATGCTGCAATTCATTTATTGTTGACCCCAAATCTCACCCTTGAAGATGTAGCACAGCAAGTCGGCTTTAGTGAAACCAGTACCTTCCACCGTGCCTTTAAGAAATGGACGGGAGTAACCCCTGGTTTATATCGTCAGTTGCATGGCCATCACAACTAATATAACAACAAAGCAATGTTCAACTTTATACAGTTGAACATTGCTTTTTAAATGTGCTAATAATCAAGCAGACCTCTACAATTTGCTTGAATAACAATGATCATTAAAAAAGCTGACTTCTGCCATCCACAAGTTCAAAATTTGATTTATCTCCATTTGCATGGTCTACATCAAAATACCCCACTGGAACATAGTTTTGCATTAGACCTCAGCAGTCTGCAAAAAGATTCAATTAGCGTCTATACCTTATGGAACGATGAGCAATTACTGGGCTGTGGCGCAATCCAAGAACTGACACCCGACCACGCAGAAATCAAATCTATGCGGACGCATCCTGCCCATTTACGTCAAGGGGTCGCAGCACAACTGCTTGAATTTTTATTAAAACTCGCTCAACAACGTCACTATCAAAGAGTCAGTTTAGAAACAGGAAAAGACGTTCACTTTGATGCCGCAATCAAACTGTATAAGAAGTTTGGATTTGTTGAAGGTGCTGCTTTCGCAGAATATAACGAATCACCCTACAACCAATTCTTTCATTTAGATTTATCAGATTAAGCAATCTGGATAAGCTTCTTTCTACAAGTTAAATAAATGAGTATCCATCTCGTTTAAAAATACTGCTGTCTGTTTTGGCGAAGTCAAACGAATAAACTGGATATGCTGATATCGAGCATCATTCATCATCGCCAAATACTTTTTACGATTTTGAGCATGATGGGTAATCATCCATAAAATAATCGAATCCTTAGACAGAAAACTGGTCTTGAAACTTTCTCGATTATTGGAATTTTCCCATAATCTTTTTTGTGTCACCGCTCGACTAATTGCTCTTTTAACTGAGCGGTACAGATTTAACGAAAATGAATAATCCAGCCAAATAATCGTATCAATATATTTAAGCTTCAAATCTTGGGTTCGAGAATAATTACCATCAAGCACCCATCCACCAGCGGCTTGATCCATTTGATGTTGTAATTTAGCAAAAAACTCATGATCAGGTGTTTCTTGCCAATCATCCAGCCAAAATAAATCATCCATTTCAATGTAAGACAATCCTAGCTTTTGAGCAAGTTGACGAGCAAAAGTGGTTTTTCCAGCAGCAGATGTACCGACGACATTGATAAACTTCATGACTTCTCGACGTTATTCATAAGCACTCAATGTTTCTCTTCTTCCTATTTAAATAATGACACATCTATCACTTATCTCTTGCCGCTTGAATAAGTTTCACGGCATTGTCTCCAGTTACCTGCCAAGTCAGACAACGCACACTACCGCCCATTGGACAAACACTTTCGGCATTTATAGGAATAACTTTCTTACTGGTATTTTGCTGGATAATCATGAGTGCTTTTTGATCATGCGGCATATTAAAGGTCGGCACATAAATATTATGATGCGTGACCGTGGCATTTAAATTCACCCCACAAGCCGACTCAAAACCTTCCCATTGCCCTTTGGGATTAGTTTTATATTCCACAGGCACTTCGACAATTTTTGCAGTTGGAAATGAAGCTTTTAACTCCTTCATCACCGTTGTTCTAAATGCAGGCGTTTTTGAATAGTCATTCACCAACAAGGTATTTTTATCTACCCAACTGACCATGCCATCCGAATGTGCTAGTACTTCTTCATCTGGTTCTAAAATGGCAACTTCGGTTGCACCCAACGTGGCTTTTAACTCTTGTTTGGCCTCGTTATAACTCAGTTCATTATCTTCCATGAAACGTGTGGTGGTAATCACACGACCCGCATAGTCATCAACCAGATTCCCCCCATCAAGCATCAGATCAGTTTTGGCGCTTTGAATCTGATAGCGATCTGCAAAACGACTAAAGCTTTTTTGCACATCTTTACTTTGCTTCTGCGTCATCGACGCCCACGTATAAGTAAATTGCACCGGTTGCATTGGATTAACCGTGGTGAAATCACGCATCCAGATATCACGGACATCATCCACCAGTAAAATGTCTTCTGGCACTTTGCCAGTGAAATACGGTTTGGTGTCTTTATCGACCACAATCACCACATTATCATTACCCAAAATGGACTTGGCATAATCAATCTGGAAATCGACAATCCGTTGAAAAGCAGATTTGTAATAAGGGTCATGTACAGAAGGTGCAGACAATACCAACAACATTTTGTCATCAGCAACTTGATTGGAATAGGTTTGACTCATCTTGTTTTTATCCTGCTTTGCTGTGCTGTTATCAACATCCCGTCCCGAGGTATCGCATCCCAAAAGTGACAAGATCAATGCCATCACTGCATAGTGGCGCTTGGTTTTTATCATGTGCTTTCACTCATCATTTCTATCTCTCATTTTCAAGCACCAGTCTAATCGAAGACACTGTCAGACATATCAAAAGACACCAAAATTAACGATTGTCTGAATTTCTCAGCCCATTGGCGAAAAACATCAAACTTGTCAATGTTTATCATCATTGCACTGACACTTAAATTGAGTACACTCGATAAACAACAATTTTAAGGTGATACAAGGAAAACCTATGAGCGAGGCCTACATTATTGATGCCATTCGCACGCCACGCGGAAAAGGAAAAAAAGATGGCTCACTGCATGAAGTCAAACCGATTACTTTACTCACATCATTATTGAATGAATTACAACAACGTCACCAACTGGATACCTCAAAAGTCGATGACATTGTTTTAGGTTGTGTCACTCCAATTGCAGATCAAGGGGGCGATATTGCCAAAACCGCTGCGATTGCTGCAGGGTGGAATGATGATGTGGCCGGCGTACAAATCAACCGTTTCTGTGCGTCTGGCTTAGAAGCGGTCAATTTGGCAGCACAAAAAGTCCGTTCAGGTTGGGAAGATGTGGTAGTTGCCGGTGGCGTGGAATCGATGTCACGTATCCCAATGGGTTCTGATGGTGGTCCTTGGGCACTTGATCCTGAAACCAACTTAAAATCGTCTTTTGTACCACAAGGTGTTGGCGCAGACTTAATTGCCACTTTAGATGGCTATAGCCGCGAAGATGTAGACGCTTTTGCCGTCGGTTCGCAGCAAAAAGCGGCTGCGGCTCAAGCCAAAGGTTATTTCGACAAATCCGTAGTGCCTGTTAAAGATCATTCAGGTGTGCTGATCTTAGAAAAAGATGAATTTATTAAAGGCAATACCACGGTTGAAGGCTTGGCAAAACTCAATGCCAGCTTTGAAATGATGGGACAAATGGGCTTCGATGCAGTTGCTCTACAAAAGTATCCTGAAGCACAAAAAATCAACCATGTACATCATGCGGGTAACTCCTCAGGCATCGTTGATGGTGCTGCGGTGGTGTTATTGGCTTCTGAAAAAGCCGTCAAAGAACAAGGTTTAAAACCACGTGCCAAAGTACTGGCAACCGCCTTGGTAGGTACAGACCCAACCATCATGCTGACAGGTCCTGCCCCTGCTGCACGTAAAGCTTTGGCCAAAGCTGGCTTAACGATTGATGACATCGATCTGTTTGAAGTCAACGAAGCCTTTGCAGCAGTCGTAATGCGTTTTATCAATGAACTCAAGGTTCCTGCCGAGAAAGTCAACGTCAATGGCGGTGCTATTGCCATGGGCCATCCATTGGGTGCGACTGGCGCGATGATTTTAGGCACTTTGCTGGATGAGTTAGAGCGTCAAGGTAAAAAACGTGGCTTGGCTACATTGTGTGTCGGTGGTGGAATGGGGATTGCCACCATTATTGAGTTGGTGTGAGGAGAACAACATGAGCGCTATTAAATACGAAAAAAACGCGGACAATATTGTAATTCTTACTCTTGATTCATCGGGTCAATCTGCCAATACCATGAATGCAGAATTCCGTGATTCACTCAATGAAGTCAGCCAAAAGCTTAAAACAGAAACGGATCTGAAAGGCATTATTTTCCGTTCTGCCAAGAAAACCTTCTTTGCAGGCGGTGACTTGGATGAATTGATTCAAGTACAACCTGAACATGCTACTGAATTCTTCAAAATGATTGAAGAGCTCAAAGGTGACTTACGTGCGATTGAAACTTTAGGTGTGCCTGTTGTTGCTGCCTTAAATGGTACGGCACTGGGTGGTGGTTGGGAAATCGCATTAGGTTGCCACTACCGTATTGCCATCAATGATCCAAAAACCAAATTTGGTTTGCCTGAAGTAACCTTAGGTTTACTGCCAGGCGGTGGCGGTATCGTGCGTATGGTGCGTTTGTTGGGCTTACAAAATGCATTTCCATTCTTGATGGAAGGCAAGCAGTTTGGCGTGGATAAAGCAAAATCGCTGGGTCTGGTACATGACACTGCTGAAAATGAGCAAGAGCTGTTAGACAAAGCCATTGCTTGGGTCAAAGCCAATCCAAAATCGCAACAACCTTTTGATGTGAAAGGCTACAAAATTCCGGGGGGCGATCCAAAAACGCCTGCAGTTGCACAAGTGCTTGCGATTGCCCCTGCGATGCTGCGTGACAAAACCAAAGGTTGCTATCCTGCGCCTGAAGCGATCATGGCGGCTGCGGTTGAAGGTGCACAGGTTGATGTTGATACCGCTTTGCGTATCGAATCACGTTACTTTACTCAACTCACGGTCGGTCAGATTTCTAAAAATATGATCGGTACCTTCTGGCATGGTCTGAATGCAATCAAATCAGGCGTAAGCCGCCCTGCTGAAGTTGCAAAATGGCAAGCGACCAAAGTCGGTGTGTTAGGTGCAGGGATGATGGGTGCAGGCATTGCCTATTCAACCGCAATCAAAGGCATTCCTGTCGTGCTTAAAGATGTTTCAGTTGAAAATGCAGAGAAAGGTAAAGCTTATTCACAGAAACTTTTGGATAAACGTGTTTCACAAGGTCGTATGACGGCAGAAAAACGTGATCAAGTGCTTGCACTGATTACCGCAACAGCAGATGCAGCTGACTTACAAGGCTGTGACCTGATCATTGAAGCAGTGTTTGAGAATCAAGAACTGAAAGCCAAAGTGACCCAAGAAGCTGAACAATATCTGATTGAAGGTGGAATCTTTGCATCGAATACCTCGACCCTGCCCATCACAGGTTTGGCGACAGCGAGTAAAGATGCTCAAAAGTTCATTGGGCTGCATTTCTTTAGTCCAGTGGATAAGATGCAACTGGTTGAAATTATCAAAGGCAAACAAACCTCTGCCGAAACTTTGGCCAAGGCTTATGACTTTGTTCAGCAAATTGCCAAAACTCCAATCGTGGTGAACGACAGCCGTGGCTTCTTTACCAGTCGCGTGTTTGGTACATTCATCCAAGAAGGAATGCGTTTACTCGCAGAAGGTGTACACCCTGCCAAAATTGAAATGGCCGCATTGAAAGCAGGTATGCCGGTTGGCCCACTGGCGATTCAGGATGAAGTCTCTCTAACCTTGACTGAACATGTTGCAGCAGAAACTCGCAAAGCCTTACAAGCAGAAGGCAAAGATTTACCGAAAACCCCAGTGGATGAGGTGGTACACACCATGATTCACGAGCTAAACCGTAAAGGCAAAGCGGCCGGTGCAGGTTTCTATGACTATCCTGAAAATGGTAAAAAACATTTATGGGATGGGCTCAGTCGCTGGCAAAAAGACAACAATATTTCTGAACAAGACATGATTGACCGTTTCCTGTTTGTGCAGGCTCTGGATACGTTGCGTTGCTATGAAGAAGGCGTTTTAGAATCTGTGATTGATGCCAATGTCGGTTCGATTTTTGGAATTGGCTTTGCCCCTTGGACAGGGGGTGCGATTCAATTCCTGAATCAAAATGGCATTGAAAAATCCTTACAACGTGCTGAGCAACTGGCTACTCAATATGGTGAACGTTTCACACCACCAAAATTATTGAGAGAGAAAGCGCAACAAAAGGCAGTGATTCAATAATCTCGATTTAGCCAAGCCGATTAAGGCCCGTATGGAACTCCTTGTCTATACGGGCTTTTTTATAGGTTCGACAAAATCACAGCAAAACATCTGAGTAATGCATCACAATTTATGCTATAACTTCAGCAATTCTGCTTTATTTTTTTGCATCATTTGGAAATTTCTTATGTCTGAAAAACTCTGCCCAGAAACTTCGCCTTGGGGCTGGAAAGCATTAATTATCACCACAATTCTTAGTTTCTTGTTTATGGTGATTTTCTACTTGGCTATTAACAATGAACCAGATTATATGCCAATGAACCAGAAAAAAGCGGCAACCCCTGCTGAAATGTCACAATCCTCAATGTCGACAGAAACTGGCTCAACTGAAGCACATCAACACAATCACTAAAGTGTTATTGTCGAATATGATAAATCCGTGTAAAACATGGGTTTATCATGGTACTCGAGATTTTCAATGCTTCAACAAAATCGTCAGGCACTGGTCGTTGAAGGCGGTGGCATGCGTGGCGCATTCACCAGTGGTGTCTTAGATGCATTTTTACAGCAACAATTTAACCCTTTTGATCTCTGCGTTGGTGTCTCTTCAGGTTCGACCAATGTCGCCAATTATCTTGCCGCACAGCAAGGTCGTACGCTAAATCTCTACCTCGACCACTCACTTCGTTCTGAATTTATCCAATATGGTCGCTTTTTCAAAGGGGGTGACTTACTGGATTTAAAATGGATGTGGGACATCGTTGAAAAAGAACATCCTCTCAATCAAGCCCATCTATTTGCCAATCATCCTGAATTTTATATGGTGTTGACCCATGCTATTTCAGGTGAAGCCACCTATATCAAAGCTTCGAAAGACAATATTCTTGACGGATTAAGAGCCTCGAGCTCGATTCCAGTATTAACACGTCAAGCCGTTGAAGTATTTGGTGAGCCCTACTTTGATGGGGGTGTTGCCGATGCCTTGCCCGTACATTGGGCAGCGCAACAGCATGATGTCTCTAAACTCATGGTACTCCGAACTCGCCCAAAAAATTATTATAAGGCCAGCAGTAAAGGTGACCAATTGCTTGCCAAATACCTGTTTAAGCAGCAACGTGGTTTTGCACATAGTCTTTTGACTCGCACCCAACGTTATAACGATGCTGTCGAATTTACCCGCTCAGCCTCTGACCAGAAAATTCTGGAAGTGTGTCCCCCTGATTTAAAAAACATGGCAGGTCGTCTTTCCAAGGATAAGGCCAAGATTCGCTATAGCTATGATGTCGGTCTGGAAACAGGCTTTAAGGCGATTGAAGACTGGAACGCGCTTTAACCCTCTTTAGATCAAATCAACAACACTTTGAATGGCCGCACATCGTGCCGATGATAAAACGGATGAGATGACAGAAATCTCGTCTGTGTGCACCATTCAAAGTGCTGACTCACTCAACACAATCAAGAAGTGTATATTTCCACTTGGCAAATCAGCCGCAAAAGGCGCAAAATCTAGTTTTGTTTTTGTTATTTTTGGAATTTATTATGAATAACCAGCCATCCCCAAAAAAAGATTCAAATGAAGAAACCGTATTGGGATGGAAATTTGTCATCATTGTCGGGGTCCTCAGTACCATCTTTTTAAGCTTTTTCTATTTGGCCATGACCCAAGAACCGGATTATATGCCAGGTGCACAACGTAAAGCGCAACAACAGCAACATATTGAACCAGCAGTTGCTTCGGAAATCGCAACCGAACAGCATTAACGGATTTTAGATCCTGACAAACTTCTCATGCGCGAAGTTTGTCATCTGCCTTCCCAAATTAAAGCGCTAATTATTACTCACCTTTCCCCCAAAACTTCCACTTATCTTTTGGGCAGATATAGGCTTGCTCTGAGACAGAAACCAGTTGTCTCGATTCTAAGTCATAGACCTTGAATTGGCATTTCTGGTTTTCATTTTCTCCCAATATTTCATACTCGCGGCCTGCTTGTGGCTTAAATGAAGCTTCCGTATTCTCACATCCATCGACCAGTTTGGCTTTACCCGTAGTACGCTCTGTACCTACTACAAATCCATGCAGGCTGATCGGTTGATTAGCAGTCACCACATATTCCTTATAGGTCACCATCTGATAGGTATTAAAATTCTGCTCAATGTCCTTTTGTATGATTGTTCGTGGCATACCAATCGAATAATTCATATTGATTCGAGTATAGGTTTTAAAAGCATTCCATGCCCCGTAGCCACTTAAATTTTCACGTATGCCCTGTTTTCTATTTTTACAATCAAAAGTATGCTGCATATATATTTGCTGACCATTTTGGCCATATAAACGGACTCTGGCTTGTGTTGAAGGATTAAAACTGACGACTCCCTTCTGATTGAGTGGACTCTCAAATTCTTTTGCTTTACTTAAATTGGAGAAGACCAAGAGCAAAACACCGAGATAAATTTTGTTTTTCATCATTGGAATGACTCGACTTGTTATTCTTCAATTTTTATTTATAACCCTATCGCATAAGTAACGATATCAACCCATATTGATTGATATCGTTAGATTTATCCAGTAATCAATTCATGCAATTAGCACTTACAGCCAATATTCTCGATGGGCATTTGATCTTGCAATAATAATTCCAGACTTTGTTTTTCAATACCATACATGGCTTTTAAAGCTTGGATCTGCTGCATAATCTTGGCATCGGGCTGTTGAATTTGTTTGCGTTTGGTCGCTAATATCATTTTATTCTTACTGGTATGCTCCAAAGAGACAAACTCGAATACCTTAGTTTCATAACCATAGGCTTTTAGCAATAAGGCACGCAAAGTATCGGTCAGCATTTCCGCCTGTTGCCCCGCATGAATTCCGAATTGCAACATTGGCTGTAATACCTCTGGACTGTGTAATTGTGGACGCAATTCCTTATGGCAACATGGCGCACACATAATCATCGAGGCATTCAGACGAATACCGGTATGAATGGCAAAGTCTGTCGCGATATCACAAGCATGTAAAGCAATCATCACATCCAGTTTTTCAGGTTGATAACTCCGCACATCCCCTTCAAAAAAATCAAGATGATTAAAATCGACTTGATCAGCGACGTTCTTGCAAAACTCAACCAAGTTTGAACGCAGTTCAACGCCCGTGATTAACGGGGTTTTCTGTTGCGCTTGCAAATAATCATATAAAGCAAAGGTCAAATAGCCCTTTCCTGAACCAAAATCGACAATATTCAATTCATGCTGAGCAGCATCAATCTGTTCATAGGCATGTGAAAAGATTTCAATAAATTTATTAATCTGTTTCCACTTACGCGCCATGCTTGGAACGATTTGTCCTTTTTCATCGGTAATCCCCAAATGTTTTAAAAATGGGCTTTGCTGTTGCACATAACGTTGTTTTTCACGATCATGCTGCTGTTGTTCAACTTTGAGGGTTGACGCCTGTTTTTTCTGGCTATTCAGCATGGCTTTCTTTTTATTTTTCTTCAGTTGAACATCTTGATCAGAAGTAAATAGATTGGCTTGCTTAGACAACTTCAATAGCTCAGCAATTTTTTCTAGACCTTCATCAATCGCATAGTTTTTGGTCATGTCTTGTGTGGTGTAATGATATAAGCAAGACAAGGTTGCCTGACCCTGTAACTCAATCACACGGAAGGTCATCTTTTCTAATTGCGCCATTTCGCCTTTGTACTGACTCAAAATCAGACGATCAAAGCTTTTATTTTCAATAGATTGCTGGATATCCAAGAAAAACTGCTGTTCTTGTTCAAAAGAAAAATTCGGCGCAAACATAATGAAAACCTGACAAATAGAAACTAAATTTTAAAGCGTCTTACTTTAAAAGGGAAATTGCATTACGATACAGTTGTATTTTTATGCAATATGACTGCGCCTGATGAACACAAACACATTACTGGACTATGACCCCAAAGAAGAACTGATGAATGCCTATAGTCATGGGGCTGGCGCAGTACTGGCTTTAATTGCTTCAGTCTTTTTGATCATCAAAGGCTATGGCCTGCCTTTGGGACAATGGATCAGTTTATGGGTCTATGGCTTTAGCTTGGTATTATTACTGAGTAGTTCCATGCTGTATCACTTTGCCCAAGACGAACGCAAACGCTATTGGTACAAGAAACTGGATCATACCGCGATTTACTATCTGATCGCAGGCACCTATACCCCTTTTCTCAGTATCGCCATTCCAACGGCCAAAGCGCATTATTTACTGATTGCCTTATGGGTCATTGCCCTCATCGGTACACTGTTTAAGCTGGTCTTCATTCATCGCTTCCAAAAACTGTCTTTAGCCGCCTATTTAGTCATGGGTTGGCTGGCTATTTTGGTTATGGATGATATGCAACGTTACCTGTCTAAAGAAGCGGTACAACTGCTGATTGCAGGGGGATTGGCTTATACCATCGGCACATTGTTTTATGCCTTAAAAAAGGTAAGATATACCCACGCAATTTGGCATGTTTTTGTGCTATTAGGGGCAGGATTACACTTTTTGGCAATCTATTGTTATGTATTATAAGTCCATATATAGCATTAAGTTTTCGAAGTAAAACTGCACATTCAAAAGGAATTTTTCAAGACAGTCATTAGGGGCTGTTGACGTTTCATCCATACATTGCGTTATTGGCTAAAACGACATAAACAAGGTATGAAACGCAGGCAATGGTATCCCCTTGTCAAGTTTCATAACGCAGTTTAGAGAAGTTTTAGCCATAACCCTGAGCAAGAGCAAAGCCCTGCTTTAATTGCAGTACAAGGCGAAGCTCAAGGACAGGGATATTTTTGCCGTTACTGCGTTATATCTTGCTTACTTAGAATGACTAAGTTTCGCAAGGCATTCCTTTACCGCCTAAAAAATTCCCACTGTCGCAATGAGAGCTATAGCTCGTAAAGTGAAATGGCCGCAGCCCCTATATGTTCTTGAATAAATAACATGAAGGTCTTGTATGTCGTCGAGCACTACGACGGCCACCCCAGAAGTGGCCAGTAATTCAAAAGTAAGGGTATTATTTGCCAGCCTTGTCGGTACCACGATTGAGTTTTTTGACTTTTATATCTATGCCACAGCTGCTGTTCTGATTTTTCCACATTTATTTTTCCCTGAAAGTAGCGATGGCGCTGCGGTACTCAAATCACTGGCAACCTTTGCCATCGCCTTTATTGCTCGTCCCATTGGTGCAGCACTCTTTGGACATCTTGGTGATCGGATCGGACGTAAAGCCACGCTGGTTGCAGCCTTGCTCACGATGGGAATTTCTACCGTGTGTATCGGTCTGCTTCCGACCTATGCACAAATTGGTCTCGCTGCCCCATTATTGCTTGCCCTATGCCGTTTAGGCCAAGGTTTAGGCTTAGGTGGTGAATGGAGTGGTGCCGTACTGCTTGCCACTGAGAACGCGCCAGAAGGCAAGCGCGCTTGGTATGGTATGTTCCCGCAGTTGGGTGCGCCACTTGGCTTCATCCTTGCCACGGGTTCATTTCTGTTACTGAATGCTTTTATGTCGGAACAAGCCTTTATGACCTGGGGCTGGCGTATCCCATTTATTGCCAGTGCAGCATTGGTCTTGATCGGTTTATACATTCGCTTAAAACTGCATGAGACCCCAGCCTTCCAAAAAGTATTAAACAAGCAAAAAGAAGTGAATGTCCCTTTTAAAGAAGTCATGACCAAACACTTACCCATGCTGATTCTTGGCACCATTGCTGCCATTTGTACTTTCGTGGTGTTCTATCTGACCACTGTGTTCGCACTGAATTGGGGAACCACTAAACTTGGTTATGCACGGGGTGACTTCCTTGTGTTACAACTGGTGGCGACCCTATGTTTTGCCGCCTTTATTCCACTGTCGGCAATTTTGGCAGAAAAATTCGGTCGTAAAAATACGTCGATTGCGGTGTGTATTCTTTCTGCCCTATTCGGATTATGTTTTGCTCCGCTATTAGGTTCAGGTAGTCCAATTTTAGTGTTCTTGTTCCTGTGTATTGGTCTTTCGATTATGGGCCTAACCTATGGGCCAATTGGTACGGTCTTATCTGAGATTTTTCCAATTTCCGTCCGTTATACAGGTTCTGCATTAACCTTTAATCTGGCCGGTATTTTTGGGGCATCCTTTGCGCCCTACATCGCAACAAAATTGGCAGAAAGTTATGTGCTTGGTGCAGTTGGATTATATCTCAGTGTTGCTTCAATCCTCTCCCTGATTGCATTTTTAATGATTCGTGAAACTAAATATGAAGATGTAAATAATCATATTTAGAATCTTTATTCAGATGGTCTATACAATATCAATTTGGACCATCTGAATTACCATTTAAATCATCATTTTTATCTTATAAAGTTACATTTAGGATAGCATTCATCCAAATATTTTTTATGCTAAAATAATCGCCTTCATTTTTCTTAGACGATTGTGTTATGTACGCAGTGATTATCGTTGCCGTATTTTTAATCAGCTTTTTATATACCTATCTACGCGGTAAAGAGCGCTTAAAAGCATCTCGACAATTATTTGACCATTCGACATTTTTAGCGCCAATCAACATGTTTATGACTGGCTTTTCCAAGTTGCCAAACCAGCCTTTCTTCGATGTGGCGCAGTTTCCAGAACTCAAACCATTGCAAGATAACTGGCAAGTGATTCGTGAAGAAGCAATTCAGCTCCAGAATCAAATCAAAGCCTCTGAAAAAAATAATGATGCAGGCTTTAATACCTTTTTTAAACGAGGCTGGAAGCGCTTTTATCTGAAATGGTATCAAGACAGCCATCCCTCTGCGCAACAACTTTGCCCAAAAACAGTTGCTTTATTAGAAAGTATTCCTTCCGTCAAAGCGGCAATGTTTACTGAACTACCGTCTGGGAGTTATTTAGGTAAACATCGTGATCCCTATGCAGGTTCTGTCCGTTATCATCTTGGTTTGGTAACACCGAATAGCGATGATTGTTTTATTGAAGTCGATCAGGAACGCTATAGCTGGAGAGATGGCGAAGCCACCGTGTTTGATGAAACCTATGTGCACTGGGCAGAAAACAAAACTGATGAAACGCGTATTATCTTGTTCTGTGATATTGAGCGTCCAATGAAATGGGGCTGGGCACAGCGGTTTAATCACTGGTTTGGCCGCAATGTCATGTCTGCTGCAAGCTCGCCCAATGATGATCAAGACAAGACTGGTTTTATTAACCGTATTTTTAAATATGGTTATGCAGTACATCATTATGGCCGTGGCCTAAAAGAGCGTAACCGTCCGCTGTACTATGTGTCAAAATGGTTACTATTTGCCATCCTGATTGGCTTGATTTTGCTGCCAAGCCTTCTATAAGCTACTGTGTTTTCCATAAAAAAAGAGATGCTAATGCATCTCTTTTTTTATGGAAAACACACTGATGTTAATTTGCTTTTGCTGTTTGTGTACTTGTCTGGGCCGCAGCAGCATTCGCCGCTTGAACAGCTGCTTCACCAATGAGAGCAATCTTCGCCTTCTCTTGGCTTTGTGCTGACAATGCAGGGTTTGATGCCACAATACGGTTAATATTTGCTGAATTTGCAGGTGCAATAGCGGCTGTTTGCATTACGATTGGACGATTCTCAGTGTCACCCAAGGTATAGCGAATACCAGTACGTGGACTAATGACGGTGGTCACTTCACGTTTGACTTGTGCTTCAGCGGTATTACTACCCTTTGCTGCCAGTACTTTATCCACTGTTGTGGTTTGTGGCGCATCATCTGCAAATGCAAAACCCGATACTGCAACACTTGCCAAAATTAAAAGTTGTAATGGTTTTTTCATTGTCTTCCCGCTTTTAATGCGAACTCAATCAAGATCTCTAAGTGCAATTATGAAACTACAAAGCGTGCCTAGACTCAAGTAAATTCTCGTAAAAAAAGCAGAGCTTCATGCTCTGCTTTTTTATTTTAGCTCAACCTATGTCGCTGCCTAGATTTTGCCGTGACACTGCTTGTATTTTAAACCAGAACCACACGGGCAAGGTGCATTGCGGCTCTCAGGCACAGGGAATTCATTCGTATTGGCAAATCCTTCCGTTTCCTCAGAAACAGTCACTTCACCCGTTAAACCATCGACATCATCATGCTCAAATGAAAGGCGCATCGATTCCGCCTGACGTTGTTGCTGTGCTTCAAGTTCTGCCAATTCTTCTGCCGTCGGGACATGAACACGAGATAAATCCGTCACCACATCTGACTTGATCACACCCAACATATTTACAAACAAGTTAAAGGCTTCTTTCTTGTATTCTTGCTCAGGATTTTTCTGTGCGTAGCCACGTAAGTGAATCCCTTGACGCAAATAATCCATCGCAGCCAAATGATCTTTCCAATGACGATCCAGTGAGTTCAACATAAAGTGACGTTCAAGCATTGCTGCCGATTCATCACCCATTTGCTCACGACGTTGGCGATAGCGATTAATGACTTCATCAGAAATACGAGCCACTAAGCCTTCTTCATCCAAACGACGATCTTGGTCTAACCATTGCTGTACAGGAAGTTCGATACCTAAATCACTATGTAAGGCACTTTCCAGACCTTCAATATCCCATTGGTCATGAATCGACTCAGGTGGAATAAAGTTTGCAATCAAACCTTTCACTACTTCCTGATGCATTTCTTCGATATAGTCTTGAAGTGTGCTTTCAGCTAGAACTTCATCACGTTGTGAATAAATGATCTTACGCTGTTCGTTATTTACATCATCGTACTTCAACAAGTTTTTACGAATATCAAAGTTACGTGCTTCAACTTTACGCTGTGCATTTTCGATTGAACGACTGACCATTTTATGTTCAATGGCTTCACTTTCTTGCAAGCCCATTGCACGCATCATGGCAACCACGCGATCACCCGCGAAGATACGCATCAAGTCATCTTCAAGCGACAAATAGAAGCGTGATACACCTGGGTCACCTTGACGACCTGCACGACCACGCAACTGGTTATCAATACGACGTGATTCATGACGCTCAGAACCAATGATATGTAAACCACCAGAACTTAAAACATCTTCGTGATCTTTTTCCCATTGCGCCTGTAAACGGGCTTCGTCTTCAGGGGTTGGGTTTTCAATTTTGGCAAGCTTGGCTTTCCAGTTACCACCCAGCAAGATATCGGTACCACGACCTGCCATGTTGGTGGCAATTGTTACCGCATTCGGACTACCCGCTTGCGCAATAATATCCGCTTCACGTTCGTGTTGTTTTGCGTTCAAGACTTCGTGATGAATACCAGCTTGTAGCAACTTAGAAGACAAGATTTCACTGGCTTCAATGGTTGCTGTACCAATCAAGATCGGTGCAACACCCTGCTGACGAATATTGGTAATTTCTTCAATAATCGCGGTGTATTTACCATTACGGTTTAGATAGATTAAATCGTTATGATCGACACGAACCATTGGACGGTGTGTTGGAATAATCACAACGTCTAAGCCATAAATTTCTTTCATTTCCGCAGCTTCAGTATCGGCAGTACCGGTCATCCCTGAAAGCTTTTTATACAGACGGAAATAGTTCTGGAAAGTTGTAGTTGCAAGGGTTTGGTTTTCAGGTTGAATTTCCATGTTTTCTTTGGCTTCAACCGCTTGATGCAGACCTTCAGACCAGCGACGACCTGGCATGGTACGACCCGTACTTTCATCCACAATAATGACTTCTTCTTTCTGCGTCTGTGGATTCACACCGATGATGTAATGCACATTCTTTTGATAAAGATAATGCGCACGAATTGCAGCGGTGACATGGTGTACCAAATTCAGGTTGGTTGCTGAATACAGGCTCTCACCCTCAGCCAACAAGCCCATTTCAATCAGTTTTTGTTCAACTGTTTCATAACCAACTTCAGTCATTTCAACTGAGCGTTGTTTCTCATCGACCCAGAAATGTCCGCCATCAGCCACTTTTTCTTCTTTCTGTGGACGTAATGTTGGAGGAATGCTGTTAATGAGCTGATAAAGATGAGATGAATCTTCACTTTGGCCTGAAATAATCAACGGCGTACGTGCTTCGTCAATCAAGATTGAGTCGACTTCATCGATGATGGCATAGCTTAAACCACGTTGCTTTTTCTCTTGCAGAGAAAACACCATGTTGTCACGAAGATAGTCGAAACCGAACTCGTTGTTGGTTCCGTAGGTAATGTCGGAAGTATAGGCTTGTGCTTTTTCATCTGGCATTTGCATCGAGTAAATCACCCCGATGCTGAGGCCTAAAAATTCGAATAATGGACGGTTTAACTCAGCATCACGTTGTGCCAAGTAGTCATTCACGGTAATCACGTGAACACCCTGACCACTCAATGCATTGAGATAACAGGCCAAAGTACCCATCAGGGTTTTACCTTCACCTGTACGCATTTCGGCAATCTTACCTTCGTGTAAGGTAATACCACCAATTAACTGCACGTCATAATGGCGCATGCCCATGACACGTTTTGCTGCTTCACGACACACCGCAAACGCTTCTGGCATTAATTTATCTAAACTTTCGCCATTGCTAAAACGCTGTTTGAATTCTGGAGTTTTTGCAGAGAGGTCTGCATCGTTAAGAGCAGATATCGTCGGTTCAAGCGCATTGATTTGTTCAACAATTTTACGCATGCGTTTGAGCTCACGCTCATTTTTTGTACCGAAGATACCTCCGATCAGACTTGCCAACATGAATAAACTCTCTAATCCTGTTTGTTATAAGGTTTGTCAATAACAACAAACCCTAGGTCGGTTAATTTTTTCTTAGCTGTTATTATGGAGTCAGAAATAAGAACTACAAGTGCTTTGCATTCAAACAGGCAAAAAAATCTGCGAGGCGATTCTGACGTCACATCACTAAAGATGCGTTAATGTAGCAAATTTGCATTTAACTTACATCGATTTGAATGTGAATTTCTGCTCATTTTTTAACAAGATCAATAATCAATATCTCAAAAGTTCATAATAAAATACAAAAACAATAATTTTATTTATAAAGTAGATCCTGCATATTGGAAACAGATAGAAAACATAAAGAATGTATAGAGGACTGATCATGACATTACGTTTAGGCGATACTGCCCCGAATTTCCAGCAACAATCAAGCCAAGGCGACATTGATTTCTATGGCTTTTTAGGTGATAGCTGGGGAATCCTTTTTTCCCATCCTGCGGACTACACCCCAGTCTGTACCACCGAACTCGGCTACACTGCAAAGTTAAAAGATGAGTTTGACAAGCGCGGCGTAAAAGCCATTGCCCTTTCAGTGGATGATGTCGAATCACATAAAGGCTGGATTCAGGACATTAATGAAACACAAAATACCACAGTTAATTTCCCGATCATTGCCGACAAAGATCGCAAGGTGTCTGAACTATATGGATTTATTCACCCAAATGCCAGTGAGACCTTAACTGTACGTTCATTGGTGATTATTGATCCAAATAAAAAAGTGCGTTTGATTATTACCTACCCAGCTTCAACAGGTCGTAACTTTAATGAAGTGCTGCGTGTCGTCGACTCACTACAGTTAACCGATAACCACAAAGTGGCAACACCAGCGAACTGGCAGCAAGGTGAAGATGTGGTGATTGTGCCTTCATTGAAAGATGAAGAAGAAATCAAACAACGTTTTCCGAAAGGCTATAAAGCCGTCAAACCTTATCTAAGACTCACGCCCCAGCCTGAGTGAGGATCAAACGAGCAACGCTCGTTCCTGAGAAGCGACTGAAGCTTCGCAAGAAGATGAACAGCTTTGCTGTGAGTTAAGAAATTAAAGCGCAATCGCATCTGTAATAAATAAATCCAATCAAGATTGAATAACATGCATCTCAGCCTATTCTCTGAATAGGCTTTTTCTGTACCGCTTAAATTTATTTTGGTATTTTTTTAATCAATACGTTATAAGAATAATTCGATCCGCTACAGAATAAAAACAGCATCATGATCTATAACATTCACCATCTTCATTGCGGAAGTTTTTGTCCAGTCTGCGCTCCCCTGTTTGGACAAACGGGCTGGAAAGCCCACTTGGTCTGCCATTGCCTCTTGGTTGAAACGGATCAAGGCTTGGTATTGATTGATACAGGCTTAGGTACACAAGATTATTTACATACCGAACAACGCTTAGGCCGTTTACTGAAACAATTCGGTTCGATTGTGCCGAATCTCAAACTGACCGCCATTCAGCAAATTCAGCAACTCGGTTTTAACCCAAGTGATGTCAGACATATTTTTGTGACTAATCTGGATTTTGACCATGCTGGTGGAATTTCCGATTTCCCCAATGCGACCATACATCTCTTAGCTGCGGAGTTTAATGCCACCCAATTACTCACAACTAAGGGAAAATTGCGCTATAAAACAGAACAATTTAAACAGCATCGTCATTGGAACTTTGCTGAACACAACGATGGCGAGCCATGGTTTAACCTGCAAAAAGTCCAAGGGCTTCCTTTATTTCACGATGAGATTTTAATGATTCCCCTAATCGGGCATACGGCTGGGCACTGTGGCATTGCGATCAAAAAATTGGATGGTTGGATGTTATTTTGTGGTGATGCCTACTACACCCATCTGGAGCTCAATCCGAAAAATAAATTGAGAGCCCTCAACCTGACTGAACGTTTATTGGCTGAAGATAACCGACTGCGTTTGCACAACCTCAAACAGTTACAATATCTCGCTCAACAAGAGCCAAGCATTGAGTTAATTTGTGCGCATGATCCAGTCGAATTCAATCGTTATCAATAATATGAAAACAACGCTCATTACCGTTACGCTCATTTCAATACTTAGCTTAGGTGGATGTATGAAACATCCTAGCCTAGATGGTGAGCAACGTCCTAAAAACTGGGGAACGCTCATTTCACCAACGCATAATTTTTATCAAATTAGCAATGATGTGTTCCGCAGTGACCAACCCAGTAATGAATTGATCCCTATTTTGAAGAAATATAAAATTGAGACCGTCATTAATCTACGCTCTAGAAATGAAGATGCCAAAGTTTTAAAAGATCAACCTTTTAATCTGGTGCATATTCCCATTTATACTTGGGCGATCAATCGTGAAGACTTATTAGAAGCAATGCGTGCCATTCAAACGGCCAAACAAAATAATCAAAAAGTATTGGTACATTGCTATCACGGTTCTGATCGTACTGGGGCAACCATTGCCATGTACCGTATTATTTTTGAAAACTGGTCCATTGATGAGGCAGTGAAAGAAATGAAACAAGGTGGTTACGGCTTCCATGTGATCTGGAAAAACATTGATCCTTTATTCAGCCCTGAAAATGTAAAATGGATTCAACAACAACTGTCGAACCCATCTTCTTAGTCCACGAACCCAAAGAGTCTTACTTATCGCTGGTCAAGTGGAACCCAGTCAATCACCCAAGCCGATTTCATATTCAAGCTTTCATCAGAAGTAATCTTCTTACGGGTTGCATCCGCAATATCACGATCTTTGGCTGGGCCAACCATAATGCGAATTCCTTTCGAAGTCGGACTAGTAGTTACTTTATAGCCTTTAGCACGTAATTTAGACACCACAGCATCGGCATTGGCTTGGTTCGCAGCCAATGCGACTTGCACCATCCATTTCTTATCGCCATTTTCCATCAGATCTCGTGCTTTTTCTGCTTCAGCCTTTTTCTCTGCTTCGGCTTTACGCTTGTCCTCTGCTGCTTTCTTGTCTGCTTCGGCTTTACGCTTGTCTTCTGCTGCTTTCTTGTCTGCTTCAGCCTTACGTTTTTCCTCTGCTGCTTTCTTCTCAGCTTCAGCCTTACGTTTGTCTTCCGCCGCTTTCTTATCAGCTTCAGCCTTACGTTTTTCCTCTGCTGCTTTCTTCTCAGCTTCAGCCTTACGTTTGTCTTCGGCTAACTTCTTGTCAGTATCAGATTTCTGCTGATCATTTTTTTGCTGTTCAATTCGCTTCTTTTCATCGGCTTTACGTTTGTCTTCTGCAAGGCGCTGTGCCTTGGCTTTTTCATCTTCAACAAGCTCTGGTGGAATATTGTCTGAACTTTCCTGAGCCGCTGCTCGACGCGCGTTAATCGCCGCGTATTCCTCTGCCGCCTTACGTGCTGCCGCTGCTTCCGCTTGCTGCTGCATCTTTAAAAATTCAGCAGCACGTGCTTCTTGTTCTGCAACCGCTTTTTCACGCGAACGGCGTTGTTCTTCCAGCAAACGTTTTTCAGTTTCAACATCAACGGCCAAAGGCTGTAATGACACCATTTCACTGTCTTGAGCAGGCTGAGCTGTTTTCGGCTTAGACTCTGTTTTGGGAATCGGATGAGTAACGGGCGCGTGAGTCTGATCTTGCTCTATTTCTTGATTACCTTTCAGAAGTAATGCTGCCAATAAAACACCACCACCTAATAGAACAACGCCACCCATCCAGCGTTGCTTGTTATTCATCGACATTCTTCTAAATACTCCCAGACCGCTTCTAAAGTATGAAACGAACCACAGACTAAAATCAGCTGATTGTTATGACCTTGTTTCAGCGCAGTTTCAAACGCTTGCTGGATACTGCCAAACTCATACACCTGTTGCCCTTGCAATGCTTCTTGGATTTGCTGCACTGGAGCGGCTCTAGGCACATCTAAATTAGCAATAAACCAATCTTTTACTGTTGTTTTTAGTAAATCAGTGACCGAAGGAATGTCTTTATCAGCCAACATTGAAAATACAGCAACAACTTCTGTGTACTGTTTATTGTATTTTAAGAATTTTCGCAACTGCTTCAATAAAAATTCGACGCCATGTGCATTGTGGCCTGCATCAAAAATCACAGTTTTATCTTGAATCTGGCGTATTTCAAAACGGCCTTGCAAGCGAGCCTGTTGAATACCAGTGGTAATTGCTGCTTGAGAAACCTCAACTCCACTCACCAATACCGCAGCCACAGCAGTTGAAATATTTTCTAGCGCAAGCTGACCAACAGGAAGTTTTAAAGTTGTACCCGACGATGCAAATGACCATGTTTCGCCGTCATCATTGAGCTGATAAAAATAATCACGATCTAAGGCGTATAATTGCGCTTGGGCATCATTCACTTTATCTTGAATAGCTTGTGGAAGTTGCTGCTGCCCCGCAAATACCACTGGAATATTTGGACGGATAATGCCAGCTTTCTCAAATGCAATTTTTTCAACGGTATCACCCAACCAATCAACATGGTCTAAGCCAATGTTGGTAATCACGGCAATATCAGGGTCAATCACATTGACGACATCAAGACGGCCACCCAGACCAACTTCGAGTACCCAGACATCACATTGTTGTTGTTTAAAAATAACAAAAGCAGCCAACGTGGTTGCTTCAAAAAAAGAAAGACTTAATCCACATTCACGACGGGCCTGATCGACTACAACAAACGCATCTACCAGACTTTGGTCATCGACCTCTGCACCTGCCAGCTTTACCCGTTCATTAAAACGGTAAATATGCGGCGATTGGTAAAGACCGACTTTATAACCTTGTGCATTTAAAATCGCAGCTAAAGTGGTTGTGGTTGAGCCTTTGCCATTGGTACCTGCAACAGTAAATACTTTGGCCTTAGGTTGCATTACATCCAACTTTTCAGCAACAGGAATAACGCGTTCTAAACCTAAATCAATGCCTGTAACGTGAACATGGCCCCAATAATCGAGCCATGTTGTTAATGTATCTATTGCATGTGGAGCGAGTGGTTTCAAGGTAAATTCATCAGCTTAGCGACAAGTCTGTATACAGTATCACGTAATGCATGACGATGAACAATTTGATCGACCACACCATGATCAAGCAAGTATTCTGCACGTTGGAATGGTTCTTCCAGTTTTTCACGCACAGTTTGTTCGATGACACGTTTGCCTGCAAAGCCAATCATGGCTTTCGGTTCAGCAATATGGACATCACCGAGCATGGCCAATGAAGCGGTCACGCCGCCATATACAGGATGAGTCAATACCACGACATAAGGAACACGGGCATCTTTCATTTTCTGGATTGCCGCAGCAGTACGCGCCATTTGCATCAAAGACAACATGCCTTCCTGCATACGTGCACCGCCCGAAGCAGCAAAACAGATCATCGGTTGATGTAAGGCAATCGCACGCTCAGCGGCTTGTACAAAACGGTCACCAACCACAGTTCCCATTGAACCTGCCATAAAATCAAACTCAAAGGCACACGCAATGAGATCTAGACCTTTTAAAGAGCCCTGCATCACCACAAGTGCTTCGGTTTCATCGGTTTTGTCTTGTGCTTCACGAATACGATCTGGATAAGGTTTGCTATCTACAAACTTTAAGGGATCTTTGGCTCCAAACTCTTGACCTAGCTCAGCGTTGACCTGATCAAAGAACCAGTTCAAACGATCGCGCGCACGCATATGTAAGTGCTCATCGCACTGTGGACACACATAAGCATTAAATGACATTGCAGTACGTGTCACTAATGCATGGCATTCTGGACACTCAATCGTTGGCTCAGTAAAGGTCGCTTTGAATGTCTGCTGTTGATCTGCAACCTGAATACCAGGGACATGACGTTCCGTCCAAGGTGTTGAAGGGTTAAGGACCTTCCCTGATGTTAATTCTTGACTCATACTAACTCATCGAGCGCAGCTCGAAGCTCCTTCACTTTATTCACCGTCTGTTGCGCAGCTTGATCGGCTGGCAATGTCGCAAAAGATTTAACGAAAGCACTTCCTACAATCACGGCATCAGCAACCTGACCCATCGCTTTTGCAGACGCTGCATCACTAATTCCAAAACCGACGCCCACTGGCACATTGGTCTTAGACTTAATTTTTGCAATACGTGCTGCAGCTTCGGAGGTATCTAGAGTGGCTGCACCAGTGACACCTTTCAGTGACACGTAGTAAACAAAGCCACTGGCTTGATTGACCACATGCTGGATACGTTGATCGGTTGAGGTTGGCGCAAGCAAGAAGATCTGATCCATTCCATTTTGTTTAAGAACTTCACCTAATTGTTCTGACTCTTCTGGCGGCAAGTCCACCAAAAGTACACCATCAACACCACAGTCTTTCGCATAAGCCACAAACTTTTCATAACCAATCACTTCGACAGGATTTAAATATCCCATCAAAACAACAGGTGTCGTTTGATCTTTTTCACGAAAGGCTTTCACCATATCCAATGCATCTAAAGTACTGGTTCCACCTGCCAAAGCACGCTCAGCGGCTAAAGCAATCACAGGACCATCTGCCATTGGGTCAGAAAATGGAAGACCCAGTTCAATGACATCGACCCCTGCGTCCACCATTTGATGGAGTAAGGGAACAGTCACCTGTGGATGCGGATCACCTGCCATCACATAAGAAACAAGCGCTTTACGTTGCTGAGATTTAAGCTGTTCAAAACGAGTGGCAAGACGTGACATAGGATTATGCTTTCCTTGATTTATATAAATTGAGGAGTTGTTTGTAGTCATACAAAAACACTGCATTGTAACGCTATTTTTTGTTCATTGAACAGAGTTTGACGTGATTGCGACCGTGAATCTTGCGACTTACAACGCCTCGTGTACATTTATCTATATTTTGAGTTTTTTCTCAATGATCAAAGCTTCCTAATTTCAGGCTGATTACATGACATTTTAGAAATCGGCCAAGCTCCTTTATACTAGCCGCAATTTTTAAGTTTTCTTTTTATTTTTTATGTCTGCCCACTCTCAGGAAAAAGTACAAAGCAGTGCTCTTGCTTTGCTACCGCTATTGGTATTTTTGATCATCTTTCTCGGGAGTGGTGTCTATCATTCAATGATCGGGACAGAATTTGCCTTTTATCAGGTCAAAGCACCTGTAGCCGCGATTCCAGCCGTTATTTTAGCTTTACTACTATACAAACAAAAACTCAATGCAGCCATTGAAGAATTCCTAGAAGGTGCCAGTCATCCCAATCTGATTTTAATGTTTATGGTGTTTATGCTGGCAGGAGCTTTTGCCAGTGTTTCCAGTGCCATTGGCAGTGTCGATGCAACCGTACAGTTAGGGCTGTCACTGATTTCGCCAGAATTTGTGTTACCCATGCTGTTTATCATTGCTGCGTTTATTGCGACCGCAATGGGAACCTCTATGGGCACCATTGCAGCCTGTGCCCCCATTGCCTTTGGTTTCGCCCAAGCCACAGATATTGCACCCGTCTATGCGATTGGTGCAGTCGTCGGCGGCGCCATGTTTGGCGATAACTTATCCATGATTTCAGATACCACCATTGCTGCAACCCGTAGCCAGAATGTTGAACTTCGAGATAAATTCAGGGTCAATGTCTGGATTGCACTTCCTGCCGCGATCATGACCTTGTTGGTCTATATCTTCATGAGTCATGAAGCAGAAGCGATTCAATCCAAGCCCTATGATATTTGGCTGATTCTGCCTTATGTCGCGGTATTTTTTCTTGCCTTTACCCGTTTACATGTATTAGCAGTGCTGATGATCGGCGTGATTTTATCCGGCTTGATGGGACTGATTGAAAAGCCCGATTTTGACCTGCTTAAACTGAACCGTTCGATTTATGATGGCTTTGTTGGCATGTTTGAAGTGGCATTACTTTCCATGTTGCTGGGTGGACTATCTGCCTTGATGCAAAAAGAAGGTGGTTTGCAGTGGCTGATCCAACGCATCTATGCTATTACTCGCCTATTCAAATTTGGCAAACAACGTGCTGGTGAGCTGGGCATCAGCTTTCTGGTGGTCTTTTCGAATTTATTTGTGGCCAACAATACCGTTGCGATTATTTTATCGGGTGATATGGCACGTGAAGTCGCGAAAGAATATGGGGTAGATCCAAAACGTAGTGCCGCATTACTGGATATTTTTTCTTGTGTCATTCAGGGGATTATCCCTTACGGCGCGCAGCTGCTTTTGGCCTGCTCGATTGCCAAACTGTCACCTGTTGAATTGATTGGCAATATTTATTATTGCTGGATTCTTGCGGTTTGTGCAGTGCTTGCCATTGTCTTTAATTATCCACGCCTCAAAACACGTTAAAATAATACAGCGTGTTATAAGTTCTTTATTCATCTGTTGAAATTAACAATGATCATAAGGACGTCCCTCCTAGTTCTCATCGTATTCTAGGATATGCCTTCGGCGAGTTACTTTGGTTTAGCCCAAAGTAACCAAAGGCATCCGTCATCCACATGAGGAGCGATTGAAGCTCCGCAAGGTTCATTTCTTACTTGCGTTTCACCAAAGCTTTAGTCGCTTTGGCTTACTCAGGTTGTGGATGACATTTCCGCGTATCACATTTCATACCATAATTTAAATCAAGCCTAGCGCTATATTTAAAATCTAAAGAGATTTTAAAAACTGCTTAGGCGTAACTCCTGTCCAACGCTTAAATGCCCGTCCAAACGCACTCTGATCAGCATAATTCAACCGCTCCGCAATCTCAGAAAAAGACTTCCCTTGCTGCAAATACAGCTTGCTCTGTTCCAAGCGATACTGATCCAGCACATCCTGAAAATTCAGTTCAAAGGCTTTAAGCTGACGTTGTAAAGTCCGTTCCGAACAATGCAGGCGTTTCGCGACATAACGCTGCAACAGCTCTTCCTGCTGCAATACACCTTGCTCAATAAAGGCATGTATTTTCTGACGAAATTGCTGCTGTTGAACTTCAAAAGAGCTAACACTGTTCAATGACTGCTGTGCTTGAGTCGATAACACATGGTTCAGTTGCTGATCTGCGGCAATACTCTTTGCCTTTAAAATCTGATTGGAAAAGCGAATGGCATACTGTCCTTGCTGAATTTGGATCGGACAGCCATAAAATTTCTCAAAATGATAAAGTGCTGTATGCGGTGCATAGCCAAATTGAATAATCTGCGGTGGCACTAAAGCATCTTGCACAATCGACTGCGCAATTTTAAAGATCAAGGCCAGATTAAGCTCATACATTTCCCGATAGTCGCTATAGGATGCGCTCCAAATAATTTGAATATATTCAGGATACTGTTGTACATCAAGCTGTTCTAAATTGGTTTGTTTAAACACCAAAGAATAATAACGTTGCAATAATTGCAATGCTTGCTGCAAGTCAATACTGGTCGATGCCAAATAGCCCATCAATCCCAAATCTTGTAGATTGGCATGTTCAGCCAGCACCAAAGTAATCGGACGAGTGAAGTGCGGCTGAGCGGCCTGTAGTAGTAAGGCATAGCGTTCGACATCAAAGTCTTTTTCATCTGGATTTTCTAAACAGGCTTGAAAGGCTTGCCAAAGCTCAGGTGCAACAACTTTAGACAAATCAACTTGTTCCTGTTGTAGTACGCGATTAAACAAACGCAGATATCCGATTATTATTTTAACTGACATACGCCAATCTCATCCCGATCTGTCGTTATTTGTATAAAACTTGGCTGTAACTGTCAAAACATTTCATCGGAGTTTTTCCATACTGAGTACATGAAGAAAAACAAGGAATAGTCACGATGAATGCACATGTTTCCTATCAAGTTGATCCGGTAGTCAGAACCAAACTGGACTTCCATCTCGATCAAGCACCACGCTTCTGGTTTGGAGGTGATCCGTTCCGCACCCGTATGTTTGATGCTTTAAGCCTGACCTTTCCTGATGGCGAGCGTTATTTTATTGAATGTGTCCGTTTATTCCGCGACAAAATTGATGATCCAGACTTGCAGGAACGTGTGGCTGATTTCATCCGTCAAGAAGCGCAACATGGTCTTGCCCATGACAAAATGAACCAGATCATGAAAGATCAGGGCATGCCTGTAGAACAGTTCACTGCCCGCTTAAAGAAAATCTTTCGATTTGAACTGAAAAATCGCTCTCCTCAATACAACATTGCCATGACTGCAGCAGCCGAGCATCTAACTGCACTGATGGCCGATACCTTTTACAGTAAAAAAGCAACATTGGCCGAAGCAGATCCTTTTGTCCGTGCACTTTTTGCTTGGCATGCCATCGAAGAAATGGAACATCGGGATGTGGCTTTTGATGTAATGCGAGAAGTTGGCGAAGTGCCTGAAACAACTCGTCGTTTTGCCTTGGTCTTTACTACCGTGATGATGTTTGGTTTTACCCTGTATCGTACTGATGTAATGCTCAAAACCGATGGTTTCAACTTAAGACAACGTTTTGATATGGCACGTAAAGGCTTGCCGTGGTTCTTTGGTCGTAACGGTATTTTAACCGCAAAAAGAGCGCAATATCGTGACTGGTTTAAAAAAGATTTTCATCCGAATCAGCATCCGGTGATTCGCCAATACGATGTCTGGATTGATACTTTGGCCAAAACCAATGATCCGATTGCCGCAGGTGAGGCTTTTTGGCAAGCAGGGCTTTAAATCACTTCCTTAAAAAATCCCCTTTCGATTGAGGGGATTTTTATTTTCGTTATTACCACTTCGCATAATGTTGTTCTAACAAACCATATTGGCTATCTAATACCACTAATTCGACTTGGTCATGCGCAATCGTCCCACTGACTTTGGCCTGCCATTGATTAAACTGACTGCCAATTAGGCGCAAGTTAATATTTTCAAAACGGCACCAACCTGTTTCCACTACTAGGTTTAAACAGCCACCTAATGAGCGAATCGACCAAGTATTTTCATTTTGCTGTTCGAATAGCACATCGGTTAAAGGATACAAACGCCCGTTGACCCACAAGGCATTTTCATTACCAAAACTTTCATTCACTCCTGAAGCAAGGTTCAATCCAATCCGACGATCCTGCGCATCACGGAACTGGCAAGACAACCAAAACCAAGCCGTTTCAGGACGTAGGAAACCACAGGTATCGTCTAATGCTGCAAGGCTATGCGCATTGAATTCAATCTGTTGTTGATCAGGACTCATAAAGAATCCTTCAACTGCCAGCGTGGTTTGCTTCTGGGTATAGGTCCAGCCATTAATGCCCGTCGGACTACATAAACTGAGTGCGTCGGTACCTGCGCAAAAAATCCGTGCTTTTAACTGAATTTCACCATGTTTGGTGACTTGGATATAACGCACGCCATTGGCATGCTGCATATCGAATTGATAAGCCGATTTTTTAAAAGAGCTTTGACTAAATAAAGGCTGTTCATCCAGTTGTGTTTTTAATGCCAGTGGCTGAATTGCATTCCATTCAATCACTTTTTCAGACTGATGATCATAGACATAGAAAAAGCCATGACCCGCCCAGGATAGATCGACAATTGCGACACCTATACTGTAATTTGCGTGCTGCAAACCACAGAATTTAAATTTCTTATATTTAAGTTGTTTGCGCCAGCCTTTGAGTATCTGACCATAAGGCGTTTTATAGACATAGTCATCCAAGTTAATACGAGAAGGTACTTGCTCAAAACGTCCATAACGCGGTTGACCATTGGCTTGTATTAAATCCATTTTATATTCCATGATTGCGAGGTCGCATCTACGCCCATAATAGACTGTAAGTGATCAAATTTACTACTATTTCTATATAAAGAAGTGCAACTTAATTCACATTCCCCCCGATAAATCCAAGCGATTAATAAACTTCTTTAGCTCATAATTTCATCAAAGATTCATACAGAAGTTTTATTTTAAAAAACAATCTTATACCACTCGATCAAAAAACATGACGACTCAACGACTCTTAAAAGCAAATGTACTCTGTCTCATGATGCTGGCTTTAACGGCGTGTAATGACGACAATGATAATAACCAGACACCGACCGTTGAACGCAAAAATCAAAGTATCAACATCCTTGCCTTCAATGATTTTCACGGCAATTTAGAGCCACCAAAACGCTTTATTGAAGCCGATGATCCAAGCGATAACAGCAAAACAGTACGTATCCCAGTCGGTGGGGTCAGTTATTTTGCCGATGCCATCAAAAAACTGCGTGCGCAATATCCTAACAATGCCGTCGTGTCAGCAGGTGACTTGATTAGTGCCTCACCACTCACTTCATCCCTGTTCCTAGATGAACCCACCATTGAAACCATGAATGACATTCAGATTGATTTCAATGCAGTGGGAAATCATGAGTTTGACCGAGGAACAGATGAGTTACGTCGCTTACAAAATGGTGGCTGTCAGCAGTACACCAGCGCCAAACCTTGTCAAATCAATCCAAAATTTGAGGGTGCAAAGTTTAATTTCTTGGCAGCCAATGTCTCGATGAAGGCTGATCCAAAGAAAACCTTGTTCCCTGCCTATAAAGTCAAAACTTATGGCGGTATTCCAGTTGCCTTTATCGGGATGACCTTGAAAGCTACGCCAAGTATCGTATCGGCGGCAGGAATCAAAGATGTCGACTTTCAGGATGAAGCGGATACCGTCAATGCCTTAATTCCTGAATTAAAGAAACAAGGAATTGAAGCGATTGTAGTTGTCGTGCACGAAGGTGTTGCCCCAAGTACTAAATTTAATAAGAAGACTTGCGATGGTTTAAGTGGCCCACTACTCGGTATTTTGGATCGCCTAGACCCTGCGGTTGACGTGGTGGTTTCAGGTCATACCCATCAATCATATATTTGTGATTACGCGACCAAGAATCCACAAAAACCATTCTTGCTGACTTCTGCGGGGCAATATGGCACGATTATTACCAATATTCAGTTAGAACTGGATGGCAAAACAGGTCATGTGATTAAAAAAGATGCCAAACAAGTCCCTGTTCAAAGTGAAGCCTATAGCTCTGGCGCAACCACAGTAAACTTGACCAATCTGTATGAGAAATTTAATAAAACGCCAAGCATTGAAGCGATTTTAGATAAATATCGTCAAGCAGTCACCACCATTTCAGCACGTGTGGTCGGCACAGCCAACGGTGTTATTAATCGTAATGCAACCGAAAGCGGTGAAAGTGCACTGGGTAATTTAATTGCCGATGCGCAACAAGCGATGGCTTTGAGTGCAAGTAATCAAGGTTCAGACTTTACCCTGATGAACCCAGGCGGTGTACGTGCCGATTTATTGGTGAACAGTAGCAACCAGATTACTTTTGGCGATGTTTTTACTGTACAGCCCTTCGGCAACTCGATTGTCACGGTCAGCCTGACAGGCAAACAAATTCGTGATGTGTTAGAACAACAATGGTCAGGTGCCAATACTGGAACAGTACGTATCTTGCAACCATCGAAAGAGCTCAGTTACTCCTATAAGAAAGACAGCTCGGTTTCACCACGTGCCAGCAATATTTTAGTTGCAGGACAAGCGCTCAATGACAGCAAGGTCTATCGAGTTACGGTAAATAGTTTCCTTGCCGATGGTGGTGATAACTTTACCGTCTTAAAAGAAGGGAAAAATCCAGTTGGTGGTGGGCAGGATATTGATGCGTTAGAGAAATATGTCGCTCAATATTCTCCACTAACTGCACCCAAAACAGATCGAATCAAAGTAATTCCTTGATTACACATAGAATAAAAAACAGGGAAGCCTTTGCCTCCCTGTTTTTCACTACTCGTTTAAATATATTTGAACTTTGAATAACCAAGACACTGAATTAGGCGTCATCATCACTTGCTGGTTCAGACTCCTGCTCGTCGCTATCACGATTTTCTAATTTATTTTCAGCAATTTTTGCAGCTTCATAGCCAGCAAAAGCACTTGCCGCTTTTTCTAGAAAACCCGCATCTGGATCCAATTTATCGACACCTTGTTCAGCGACAATCGCACCCGCAATTTTACCTACTTCATCTAACAGACCCATTTTTATTACTCCAAAGAGTTTTATTTGAGTTTTAAGTCTAATCGGACGAATTGTAAATAGTGCTACAAAAAAGTTGCAATTTGAGAGTGCTATATACGAGATTGGCAACGTTTTATAATTTTTTCTTAAAGTTAAGCTTTCGTTAAGAAGGATCAAATCGGTAAATAGGTATTTTCCCAAATGGTGGGGCTAAACTCGCCTTGAACCAAATGAATATAACGCCCTGCAACATGATCAATCGGGAGACAGTCATCCACATCGATCACACGATCGGTATGCGGCTTATGCCAATCCACCCCAATAAACTGCTTACCTAGCTGTTTTGCAATTATAGCATCTGTTGCAACAACCAAGTAATAATGATGCAACTCACCAAAGCTGTCCGCTGAATATCCCCCCAGATTAATCAAATAGAGCTTTTCATCCGAGGCAGAAGGCGCTGCATCAGAAAACA
Organism: Acinetobacter sp. NBRC 110496; assembly: GCF_000876115.1. Taxonomy (NCBI): domain Bacteria; kingdom Pseudomonadati; phylum Pseudomonadota; class Gammaproteobacteria; order Moraxellales; family Moraxellaceae; genus Acinetobacter; species Acinetobacter sp. NBRC 110496. The sequence goes on along the minus strand of NZ_BBTF01000015.1, from coordinate 3,520 downwards.
GAATTTGATAATTCACACCTTGCGATTGCACACCTGAAATCTGTGCCCAAGCATCGATATGTAAACCGTTGGCTTCACCAAACCAAGCTTGTTTAAGCTGTGGAATTACCTCTTGCAAAGATGTGCCTATTGCGATTACCACATCATGCACTTCAGTATTGGCTCTTGCATGCCGACCACCCAACATCACCACAAACAAACTTGGCATCGTAAAGACCTACATATCAACCATTTCAACGCCATCAATACGTGCAACCGTCATCAAGTCCTTATCACCACGACCTGAAACTGTTGCAATAATGATTTGATCTTTTGACATGGTTGGCGCAAGTTTAGTGACATAGGCCATTGCATGTGAGCTTTCAAGTGCAGGAATAATCCCTTCAATCTTGGTCAAATCACGGAAACCTTGTAAGGCTTCATCATCGTTGATTGGCACATATTCAACACGGTTCATGTCTTTTAGGAAACTGTGCTCAGGACCAACACCTGGATAATCCAAACCTGCCGAAATACTGTGAGTTTCAATGATCTGGCCTTGCGCATCCGACATCAAGTAAGTACGGTTACCATGTAATACTCCCACATGACCTGCATTTAATGGTGCAGAATGTTTACCTGTTTCAATGCCATAGCCTGCTGCTTCAACACCATACATTTTCACATCCTGATCATTCAGGAACGGATAGAACAGGCCCATCGCATTTGACCCCCCCCCCACACAAGCGACTAAAGCATCTGGCAAGCGCCCTGCTTGTTCTTGAATTTGACGGCGCGCTTCACGTCCAATAATCGATTGGAAATCACGAACCAGCTGCGGATATGGATGCGGACCAGCCACGGTACCAATCACATAATAGGTACTATCAACATTGGTGACCCAGTCACGCATTGCTTCGTTCATGGCATCTTTCAATGTTTTTGAACCACTTTGTACAGGTACCACGGTCGCACCCAGCAACCGCATACGATAGACATTCATGGCCTGACGTTTCACGTCTTCGGCACCCATGTATACTACACATTCCATCCCTAAACGTGCCGCAATCGTTGCCGTCGCCACACCATGTTGACCCGCACCCGTTTCTGCAATAATACGCTTCTTACCCGACAACTTTGCCAATAAAGCCTGACCAATGGTGTTATTAACTTTATGCGAACCAGTATGGTTCAGGTCTTCACGTTTCAGGTAAATTTGCGCACCGCCGAGGTGCTGAGACCATCGTTCAGCATAATACAGCGGACTAGGACGACCAACATAGAAGGCAAGATCACGGTCAAATTCAGCCAAGAATTGAGCATCATTCTTCATACGACCATAAAGACTTTCGAGGTCTTCAAGTGCAGCCATCAGCGTTTCTGATACAAAACGTCCACCATGAATACCGAAATGCCCTTGCGCATCTGGAAACTGGGTGTAGTCAATCACTTGATTTTTTTGACTAAGGCTTTGCTGATCCACGTTGGACTCCTTGCATAAATTTTTCAATCAGTTGTTGGTCTTTTATACCTTTTGCGGACTCGACGCCTCCGCTGACATCCACAGCAAATGCCGCTGTAGTATCAATAGCTTCACTGACATTTTCAGGGGTTAAGCCCCCTGCCAAGATAAGTGGAATTTCAAGTTGTGGAAATTGATTCCAGTCAAAACTGTGCCCTGTGCCACCTTTCAATTCAGGATGCCATGCATCCAACAGCACTGCACTGGCACCTGCGGACTGATAACGTTGAATTTCAGCCACCACATTCAAGTCTGGTTTAACCTGAATGGCCTTATACCAGCGACGTTTGCATTGTGCTGCAATTTGTTGGCATTGTTCAGGTGTTTCATCACCATGTAGTTGTAATACATCCAAAGGAACTGAATCAAGCACCGTCTGTATTTCTTTAGCGCTGGCATTTACAAATAAGCCGACCAACTGTACGTAGGGCGGCACCAGCTCTGCCAAGGTTTTTGCCTGCTCAATGCTGACATGACGTGGGCTCGATGGAAAGAAGACAAAGCCAATCGCATCTGCACCTGACTCGACAACGGCATGGATATCTTGTGCTCGGGTAATTCCACAAATCTTGGCGCGGGTTCGCATTTGGCTTTGGCGCATGGGCTGTCCAATTTAAACTGAATATTTTTGAAACTTTGGCATTGTAATGCAATTTGACCCACTTTGGGCAAAGTTCATTCGGAATTGCAATTGTTTAAAAAACGTTAACACTTTATACTTTGCGTAATCTTGCAACAAGTCTAAAGCAAATTCTTTTGCTTATAGGGAAGTTGGTGAAATTCCGACACTGCCCTCGCAACGGTAACATCGAATCACTCATCTCAGCTCAACGCCAAATCACTGCATCGGTATGATGTGGGAAGATGATGAGTAACATCATTTATTTAATGATTATAGTGAAGTCCGGAGACCTGCTTGTTGTTTATTTCCACATTATCATTCACGACGGGTGAATGTCTGGAGCGACATCATGTCTATTGCTTTTCAACCAACGCGTTTAGTTGGTGCTATCGCTATTGCGATGGGGTTTTCTTCACCAGCTTTTGCTCAAGATCAATCAAGCGATAAAACTGCAACACTAGATACGATTGTTGTGACGGCATCCCGTACTGAACAAAAAATCAGTGATGTACCTGCGCGAATCAATATCATTGAACCAAAGATTCTCGAACAATCGCCAATCGCCTCTTTGCCAGAATTATTACAAACTGATGCTTCAATCAATATGGTACAAAGTGGTGGTTATGGCCAAGCTGCCTCTATCTTTTTGCGTGGTACCAATTCAAATCACACCTTACTTTTAAGAGATGGCGTTCGCCTCAACTCAAACACATCTGGTACAGCCTCATTACCATTTATCGATACCACAGATATTAAACAGATTGAAGTATTGAAGGGCCCTGCATCAGTATTATATGGCGCTGATGCAATTGGTGGGGTTGTACAACTCATTTCAAAAACACCTGAAAAAACTTCTGCTTTTGTAACAGGTGAAATTGGTGAAAATAAAACCTATAAATCTGTGATCGGTGCAGATTTAGCAGAAAATGGTTTTTATGCACAAATTCGTGGTCAACGTTTAGAAACGGATGGTACCCCTGTAACAGATGCAAAAAACAATAAAAAAGCAAGCTTTGACCAAAAAGGTTATAGTGCAAAAGTTGGCGTTGATAAAGCGCAATATGCCGCTTCGGTGGATTACAGTGAAAACCAAGGCTACAGTGACTACGATAACTATGGTAACTTAGTTTCCCAAGACTTTAAAAATGAAGCGATCAATGTAAAAGGCCGTCTCAATGTTCTAGAAAACCTTGCAGTACATGCCCGTCTTTCACAATATAAAGATAATATCGATCAAAATACTTCTTCAGATTATGTACATAGTACAACTCAGGAAGCTGAACTCTACACAAAGTGGCAAGTTACCCCCGCTCAGAATATTTTAGTTGGCTCAACCTTTAAAGATATTAAAGGAAATGTATACTCGAAAAATTTATTTGGCGGGCAAGATGTTGATG
>NZ_BBTF01000016.1:0-82825 GCF_000876115.1 Acinetobacter sp. NBRC 110496 | reverse complement strand
TAGAGCCACTAAGCAGTCCAGCGATACTGGTGGGAAGAAGAGCTGTTCCAGCGACAAACCCATAATAATAGAGTGTCGTTGCCAATACTGACATCACGGTGAAATGAGGGAGATAACGTAATTGCTGGCGATTGATTGCCCTTGTATAAATAGCAATCACTAAAAGAGGAAGAAATCCAAATAGGACTCGCAGGAATACGGTTTGTGAGGGGGAAATAAGGATAGTGGCCCATTTCATATAGATAAAATTTGTTCCCCAAATGATTCCAAGTAGAACTAGTGCGACATAAGCGCGAAGCATCTTATCTGTATCCTATTGAGTCAGTTTAGGGGTTAATCCAATGGCTATTCATCAAATTTCCATCGTTGTCATAAGTGAAATATGCACGCTGGTTGTTTTGGTGCTGCAATTGAAACCAGTCTAAAATCTCAATCTGGACAGAAATAACACCAAAACATGAATATCCATCTTGTCTTTCATCACTGTCTGTTTCTAGAAGTGAGTGGCAACCAGTGGTAAAAGCACACTCATCTCCTGGTGGTCCACCCGTATAGGTTCTCTGTGTCCATATACTCAATGATTGCCATGCCTGTTGAGCAACTTCAGTACCAGAAGCATGAAGTGTGGCAATACCTTTTAGGCGAAGCTGCAAACGCGTCTTTGAGCAAAACCCCAGAATGGTCGTAGATGGGTTTGCCAAGAGTTCATTCCATTTTGGACTGCGAATATCGGTATGGATCTCAAGAATACGTTTTAATTGATTTACATGTCTTAGCACGACCATTCTGGCCTGTGGCGTATCCTCTTTATCTACCGAGCATAGATTGATATAGCGGAAACCTGATTCAGGGGTGATAGTTGCCAATTCAAGTTCTTTCCAGGCCAAAGTATTAATTTGAATAAGATCATTTGCCATAACAGACACCTCAGTCAGGATAATTTTCCAGTCCTATACTTTATTTTCTAAAGGAAGACTCAGCATAAAAATTGCTTTTATTAGGACATTATTTCAACTAGTTGAATGACTTGCACACGATTAATAAACGCATTAGAGTGTAGAAAAACTACTGTCTATTTGGTTCTATGTTATCTCGTCGGAAACTCCCATCTTTAAATGCTTTGCGTGCTTTTGAATCGGCAGGACGGAAGTTGAGTTTCCGTGCTGCTGCGGATGAACTGGGAGTTACCCAAGGTGCGATTGCTCAGCAGGTCCGGGCATTGGAGGAACATCTGGGGGTTACACTATTTCAGCGTCTTCCAAGAGGACTGGCTTTGACTCCAGAGGGAGCTAATTACTTGGTCAATATGACTCATGCCTTTGATATTCTTACAGAATAAACGGAATCGATTTTGGATCAACCTGATAGCGTAACCATTAGTGTAACTCCGACGATTGCTGCCAAGTTGTTGATCCCTCTTTTAGGTAAACTACATACATCATTGCCTGATATCAAGCTGCATACATTAGCTACTGAAGCTGTATCAGATTTTGATCGGGATCAGGTTGATATTGCTGTACGCCTTACTAAAAAGTCATTTCCAGAGAATTTGGAAGCGCAGTTATTGTTCCGTCAGGAACTGATTGTTGTGGCAAGTCCTTTTCTTGTCCAAGATTTAACTCTTCCTTTAAAGCCTGAACAATTAATATCAATGCCACTTCTACATGATGCTCACGATAACTGGCCCAAGTTCCTAAATACAAATGTTAAGTTATCTGGACTTGTTTTTAGTCAAACCACTCTGGCATTAGACGCTGCTTTGTCAGGGCAAGGCATTGCGTTAGCATGCCGAGCCTTTGTAGATGAAGAGATTAAATCAGGAAAACTGGTACAGGTTGTTTCGGAAATAATGACCATTGAACCAAGTTATTATCTTGTACGGAAAAAATCCTCACACTCTAATACTACTGTGAACAAGATTTGGCAGTGGTGTATAGAATATCTTGGTACTAATTAAAAAACTCTTTAAGTAATTGACTTATATATTCTTACTTTATTGGTTATATATGTGGTCATATAGACATAACCTCTTTTTCATTTGCAGGTGTTATTGGAGTTAATGTGGTCATCCTTTTATATCGACCAAGATGGTGTTTGTTATCTGCTTTGATTTTGTAAGTATAATTTTTCTTGGATTTAGTATTATTAATTACAGATAAATTTGGATTAGTGAATGTATGTCTTATAAAAACATCTTTCTTTATATTCTCTTTGAATACATTGTCGAGCTCTATAATTATATTCTGTTGGATAATAATCTCACTACTTCCCATAAAGGTGCTGATAGATAGTAGAGAGTCCCTAATCAAGGTAAAAGTACAAGAAAATTTATTATTGATCTGAACTGCTTTTATTGCCTTGGCAGTTTCAAAAACATCGCGGTATTCTTCAATACTAAACGTAATGTCACTTTTGAATGGTAATTCGATATGAAGAACATTACAAATGAGTCTGCAATAATAAGTATATGATAGTAAAGGTAATAGTCTGGAAAAATAAGTTTTTCCAATTGAGGTGCTTGAAGAGAATACTTCTAAACCATCTATATATATGATTGCTTTGAATTCTTTACTATTTGACAATGATTTATAAAATTTAAAAATTTGATCAAAGTAAGGTAATTTAGATAAGTTTTTGTTATCCCATAACTGGAAGTTTAAATCCAGATTAAAACCATCCTTTATAGGTTGTCCAGAATATGGAATTTTATTGATTTTAAAACTTAGAAGATGATTATATTTCATGGAGGAAAAGGAAAAGGTTTCTTTTCCTAATATCAATTCATCTTCAAAACTCATAAGCGTTTCACCCTCTTCATCCTGTATCTCAACAATGGCAGTTCTTTTATTATTGGGCTCAATAATCAGGATGCCATCCTTTAGGTTCTGGGGAAATATTGAGTCTAGCCCTAATGAGTTGGTGGTTACCTTGGCAATATCACATGAGAGAGTTTGGCCATGATCTATTAAGTCCGAAAATTTTTCATTATATTCAGATGGATCAATAGGAATAAAGTTGATGATAACAGGATCATCTGTATCTTCTTTAACATTGATCTCAAAGTGGTTAGAACCATTGATAAAAGAGTATTCCACATCTAGCCGTGGGTCTAATTTATGAATATATGATTTTACAGCTCTTGCTACTTCTGAGATGGAAGTCTGCATTCGATCAGATAGGTTTACTCCTATACCTTGTAATAAGGTACGATGAACTTTGTAGTCTGCCTCATTCTGCGTATAAAGCCTTGAGTTTGAATTAATTTTTATTCTATGTTCTGCTTCTTTCTTCCAATGGTGCAATAAAGGGGCTGGATAAGCCTCTGGTTCCCTATCTATTTTTATAGAGCAATGTGCACAAAGCCAAATTGCATTATTGATGTCTTTTCTTTCTTCAGTTGTCATCTCTGCCTTATAGCGAGGACCACCGATAGATGCAGCACAAATATGTGCTGCTACACCTGTATCAATTACTTTTGTTGGATCAGTCGCTTGAGGCTCCACTGTTAGAACATAGCATTCAGGGTTTGAACAACAGTTTGATACTCTGCGACGTAGTGCATCAATTGTTCTTTGGGTGAAATTATCTCTTGTTCTTTTTGACATATATATTCATAAATGTAGTTAATTAATTAGATTTTGAAGAACTGATATTAGAAGTCAATAAGCTATATTGATTTATAAGAATTTTTATAGGTATGGCATAGGAGGTTATATTGATATAACCTCCCATTATTTGTCATTTCTTTCGGGTTAAAGGTGAAACGGAAAGCAGGTCATTATGATGGTGAACGTCCTTTATATCATTGTGGGGCTCTTGCAAACCTTCAAGAATCGGACAATCAGGTCTATTATCACCAGCACAGCAGTCGATTAAGTCCTTGAGAGTATTCGCCATTTGCTGTAGGTCATTGATACGTTCTTCCAGCTTTTCAATATGACCCTGAGCCAGGCGTTTGACATCAGCACTCTGTCTACTGCGGTTATTCCATAAATCGAGTAGGTCTGATATTTCCGCTACTGAAAAACCGAGTTCACGACTTCGTTTGATAAACTTTAAACGTTCAACATCATTTACTGAGTAAGAGCGATATCCTGCATTATTACGTCCAGCAGCGGGAATCAGGCCAATCTGCTCGTAATAACGAATCATCTTGGCGGTAACTCCTGAAGCTTTAGAGACTTTACCAATGTTCATCATATCCTCCTTAGCCTTGACTGACGGATGGTGACTGGAATCGACGTAAACGTAATGCATTACCGAGTACAAATACACTGGACAAAGCCATTGCACCTGCTGCAAAGATTGGGGACATCAGTATTCCATAGGCTGGGTACAATATACCAGCAGCAACAGGAATCAACATGGTGTTATAGGCAAATGCCCAGAATAAGTTCTGATGAATATTACCAATCGTTGCTTTGGACAAGGCAATCGCATTGGCAACACCTTGTAAGTTCCCTGACATTAACACGACATCGGCAGATTCAATTGCAACATCTGTACCTGTACCAATCGCAAGTCCCACATCAGCTTCAGCCAAAGCTGGCGCATCGTTAATACCATCACCCACAAAAGCGATATGGCCATATTTTGCTTTCAGCTCTTTAACCGCACTAACTTTACCCTCTGGTAAAACTTCAGCAATCACTTCATCAATACCCAATTGTTTGGCAATCGCTTGAGCAGTACGAACATTGTCACCAGTAACCATTGCCACCTTAAGCCCTAATTGGTGTAGAGCCTTAATCGCTGCTGGCGTTGTGGATTTGATTGGGTCGGCAACTGCAATAATTCCTGCTAGTTCGCCATCGACAGCAACATAAAGAGGGGATTTACCCTCATCACCAAGACGCTGAGCTGTAACAGCAAATGGAGCAACATCAATACCAAGTTGAACCATATAACGGTCTGCACCAATATTGATTTTTTCATTACCATTGATGGTTGCATAGACACCCATACCAGTGACTGAATCAAAGGTATCGACTTTAGGTAGAGCTAGGTTTTCACTTTTTGCCGCATCAACAATTGCTTTAGCAATCGGATGTTCAGAACGGGATTCGACAGCCGCAACCATGCCTAGAACATAATCACGCTCAAACAATTGGGTTACTTCAAAGTCAGTCAGCACAGGATGACCCTCTGTCAACGTCCCTGTTTTATCAACTGCAACAACTTTAGCATCTTTTAATAGTTGTAAGGCTTCACCTTTACGGAACAACACTCCTAACTCTGCACCACGACCTGTACCCACCATAATTGAGGTTGGTGTCGCTAATCCCATTGCACACGGGCAGGCAATGATCAGCACTGCCACAGCATTAACCAACGCAAAGGTTAAGGCTGGTGATGGACCAAAAATAAGCCAGACTAGGAATGTAAGTACTGCGGCAATCATCACCGCAGGGACAAACCATAAGGTAACTTTATCCACCACAGCTTGAATCGGCATTTTAGAACCCTGTGCTTGCTCAACCAAACGAATGATTTGAGCCAGCATAGTTTCGCCACCCACCGCCACAGCGGTAAAGGTCAACGTGCCATTCTGGTTAATGGTGCCGCCTACCACATCACTGCCGATGCCTTTCTCAACAGGGATTGGTTCACCCGTAATCATGGATTCATCAACAAAACTTTTTCCATCAGTGACTTGACCATCGACAGGGATTCTTTCACCTGGTTTCACAATGATAATGTCATCTGCAACCACTTGGTCTAGTGCAATATCTACCATTTGGCCATCGCGTAAAACATGGGCAGTTTTGGCCTGTAAGCTGACTAAACGCTGGATTGCTTCAGATGTTCGCCCTTTGGCTTTTGCTTCAAGAAAACGACCCAGTAAGATTAATGCCACAATCACCGCAGCAGCTTCGTAATATACATTTACCGTTCCTGTGGGAAGGATGTTGGGTATGAATGTGGCAACAATAGAAAATAGGTAAGCTGCTAATGTACCAACCGCAACCAGCGAGTTCATATCAGGTGCTAAACGGAGTAATGCAGGCAAACCTTTTAGATAGAATCTTCGTCCTGGAATAACTAAAACCAACGTGGTCAGGATGAATTGTAAATACCAGCTATTCTGCATCCCAATAGTTTGATCAATCAGTTGATGAACACCAGGGATAAGGTGAGATCCCATTTCCAAAATAAATACAGGCAAAGCCAATAGGGTTGCAAGAATCAAATCACGCTTAAGTTCAGCACGTTCTTGATCTTTTTTCTCAAGCAGCTCTGTCTGGTCAGGAATAGAAGCTTGAATTTCTGTGGCATCGTAACCAGCTTTATCAATTGCGGTAATCAAGTCATCGACATTTGCTGAACCACTGACCGTTGCACGCTCAGTCGCAAGATTGACATTGGCCTCTTTTACACCTGCAACGGCTTTAAGGGCTTTTTCGACACGACCTACACAACTAGCACAGGTCATGCCTTTAATTGATAATTCAATATTATTTGCGGGCACGTCATAACCTGATTGTTCAATGGCATGAACCAGTACCTGACGATCCACAGGCTGATCAAGTACAATATCTGCACGTTCTGTCGCTAGATTGACCGAGGCAGACTGTACACCATCAACTTTTTTGAGTGCTGTTTCAACACGCCCAACACAGCTGGCACATGTCATCCCTTCAATTTTTAATGTAACTTTCATATTATTAGAAAGCTTATCTGTTGCCTTTCCCATAAGATATACCTATAGTGCTTACCCAATTATTAAGAGCATAAACCTTGCCATTATGGGAAGGTCAAGGGTAGAATATGTAAACATATATATTTTCTAAATAATAGGAATTTAAGTATTAGTATGAATTTTAATAATCACCCGATACCATTATCTCAAGATGAGATTATGTCTTTAGCTGAAACATTTCGGCTATTAGGTGATGCTTCACGACTTAAAATTCTACTTTTTTGTATGCGGGGGCCTAGTTCAGTAGGTGAAATCAGTGATGCTCTTGATTTATCCCAATCTTTAGTCAGTCATAATCTTCGTTTATTGCGTTCAGCTCGTTTAGTCAAAGGCGAAAGACAATCTAAACAAGTATTTTATGAGATTGATGATTTACATGTTAGTCAGGTTTTATTAGATATGGCAAGTCATATTAGTGAGGAGCACTAATTTATAGTAGTACGTAATGTATTGCAAAAATATCTAAATTAAATAACTTTAAGGGGAAAGAGGGTTATAGGAATTCTTTATTTTTATTACTCTAAACAAGAAATATATCATGCATTTATTTAAGTTATCAGTATCATCTACAAAAAGTTAAGATCAAGGGCATATAATTAAGAAATGTCTAGCTATATGCCTTGATATCTATTTGAGGAAAGTGCTATCTGTTTTTAACAGCAACTTGTAGTGTTATCTTCAAATGCACTTAATCGGCAGAAACAGGATGCTTCAATATTAATATCAGCCGAGGCAAGTGCTATATCACGTTGCAGCGAAATATCTCGAGCTTCTTTCTCTAGACCTAGTTTTGCTAAACACTCATAAAGTCCATGAAGACTCCATACATTGTTAGGGCGAATTCGGCGACGTCCAAGGTCACCTTCTAGCCCCAGTTCAATCCGATATTCTTGGGCTGCTACTTCAAAGTTTCCTTGTTCCATATTAAGTGCGCAGAATGCATGCCGAACTGGTTGTAACCAAGCTGGAGGATCACAATAAGGAAGAGCATCTTCTAATTTAATGCCTTCTCGCAAGATTGCGAATGCTTCTTTCGTATTACCTTTACGATACTCAATTTCGCCATGAATCATTTTGGCAGCAATTTTTAAAGCTTCGACCTCTTTAACAGGTATAGAGTTAAAGCGCTCTTCTGATACATTAGCTACTGCTTTTATAAAAGACTCTCTTTCTTTTTCGGCCTCTTTAACTCTTCTTAATGAAGCAAATGCTATGCCTTTTGCGTAGTGAATCATTGCGGTTGTGGAACTATATAGACCTTTATCTTTAGGTAGCTCAAGTTTCAGAATATCTTCCCACATGCCAAATCTAATCATAACATGTGGTAGTGTTGTGCAATGGCTTTCAGTTAAATTAGCCATTGGCGGTGTAGTGATATGTAGTACTTCGGGTGTTAAAATGTCATTGATACGATGAGCCATAAATAACGCTTCCTGTGATTTACCTGCCATCATTGCACCATAAGCACCTACCATTAAATTATGAACGCGATACAAGATATTCCAACCACCTGGATTCTTTTCTCTAGAAAAATATCTTTCATCGGCTGCGATTGCATCAAGATTAGAATAAACCACTCGACGCCAATCTCCGCATGCATTATCAATATGTGTGGACATATGGGCTAAATGTGACCCATCAGGTGATAAATTACGAAGGTTATCAGCAGCTGGCAATGCAACTTCAGGATAAGGTGACATTTCCATTAAATGTATATAGAGATGATTAATTACAGGATGACGATTTGCCCCAGGTTTAGTGAAAGCAACTTCAAGCACGTTTCTAGCTTCAACTGTACCTAAACCTATGGCTTCACCGGTATCTAAATCCCACAATTTACGAGGGCTCAAGCACATGAGTGCATCTGCAAACATTGCAGCTGCATCAAGATCATTAGAATATTTTTCATAAAATGATCTCATAGCTTGAGCATATGCAAAATTCAGCTCATGAAAGTCTTGTTCATCTATAGTCACGTGTTTTGGAAAGCGTGGAGCAAGGGCATCAATTAAATCTTTCTCAAATTGTGTCGCATTATGAGTCGCTGCTAACTTTGCTTGTTCCATAATTTCATTAATATATGGAATGGTATTCTGTAAGTCTGAAGGATCAAATAAATGCCAAGCTTTATTGTAATTTGGACCAGATGCAAAGGCGATGCCCCAATAAGCCATTGCGCATTTTGCATCATGTTCTAGAGCTTTCTTAAAACAATTTATGGCTTCACTCGGATTGAAACAATATGTCCATAATAAGCCACGATCAAACCAAAGTTGAGTATCAGGAGATGACGTAGTTATTTGACGCTGGTAATCTCCTAAATTGTAGTATTTATCAGACATTAAAGTCTCCTCATCAGTGAATAACAATAAAGATTTAAGGTTAGTGATTATGTCCAGCGTGTGGATCAATTTGAGTTGGGTTTTCTAAGCTACAAGTACTATTGCCTTGCCAATCAATGGCTATAGTTGGATGTTCAATAGAAAATTTGGATTTTAGCTCATTCTCAATGTTGAGAGTTAATGTCGCGAGGTCAACTCCATCTTTGGGTTTGACATGCAACGTTGCCATAGATCTACCTGATGTAATCATCCAAATATGTATATGGGTAATTTTTTCAATACCACTTACATTTTTCAAAAGATATTCAGTGATCTCTTGGGCATTAGCATTCTCAGGAGCACCCTCAAGTAAAATATGAAGAGTACGTTTAAATAAAGACCATGCGCTGCGTAGTACAAGTAAAGAAACTAGAACAGATAAAATTGGATCGATAGGAGTCCAGCCTGTGTACCAAATCACTATGGCAGCAATAATTGCTCCAACAGAGCCGAGTAAATCGCCCATTACATGGAGAATAGCTCCTTTAACATTGACATGTTCTGTATCGCCTCTTGTTAAGTACCATAAAACAAATAAGTTAACGAGCATACCTATAATAGCAACGATAAACATCGGTCCTGCCATGACAGGTTGAGGTGATTGAAAGCGTTCAATAGCCTCATAAATAATCCATCCAACGATTGCGAATAATGTAAGAGAATTCATTAAGCCAGCAATAACTTCGAATCGCATGTATCCAAATGTTTTTGAATTATCTGCAATGCGGCGACCGAAACGAAAGGCAGCATAAGCTAAACCTAAGGCAACGGCATCTGTAAGCATATGCCCTGCATCAGCCAGAAGTGCGAGTGAACCAGAGATGATTCCTCCAGTGGCTTCTACAAGCATGAACCCGAAAATGATAAAAAACGAAATCAGAATTTTTCTTTCGTTTCCGTTACTCACATCAGGAACATGTGAATGATCATGACCTTCATGCGAATGATCATGACCTTCATGCGAATGATCATGACATTTATGATTGTGATCGCGTTGATTACTCATGTATAAAAACCTAACATGTATATATTTTTACATATGAATATATGTTCATATGTAAAAATTGTCAAATTTAATTTATTAATTTTAATATAATCAATGGCATGTGCCATTTTTGAGCTAATAGGGAATCAAATTTTCTAAAGTAATACTGTTTTTACTTATTCTAAGAGAAATTTCTACTTAGGATAAAATGAATAATTTGACAGTCTAATACTGGAGGGATATTGCATGAATTTAATTTCCATAGACGGAGGTATGTTTTATAAAGCTGAAAAAACGGACTATTAAACTTATAGAAATTCACTTTTTAATAATTCATATAAATATATGTTCATTTGTATAATCTATTCAGATCACCCTATTGACCTTCCAATTATTGGAAACATTAGCATGTGTGCAACTGCTACAGAAACCTATCCAGAGTGATGTAGCTTTGCATAAAAGGTGAATATCATGAAAAAACGAATGACAGCGGTTGCTGTAGCAGTAGTGATTGCTATCTCAGGTGGTCTGCTGTACACAGCAAAAAATATATCGGATCAACCCAAGCAACAAGCTAGTTCAGCTCAAATGCCTATTCCTCAGGTTCCAGTTGCGGAAGTAATTACACAAGAACTTAATCCAACTGCCGAATATACAGGCTACTTATCGGCACCACAAAGCGTTGAAATCAAGTCCCGAGTCGGTGGTGTCATTAATAGTGTTAGTGTTCCTGAGGGCAGTTATGTTCGTAAGGGACAGGTATTATTTAAAATTGATCCTGCACCTTTTCAGGTTGCTCTGAAGACAGCCCAGGCACGACTGAAAGCAGCAGAGGTTCAGTATAGCCAGGCTGTTCTGGATTTTAACCGGGCAAATAAACTGGTCGAAAGTGGTGCCGTCTCCAATAAGGTTTATGACGATGCACTGGCAACCAAAAATAACCGTCAGGCTCAAGTACAGGAGGCTCAGGCAGCCGTCAGTGCAGCGAAGCTGGATTTATCTTATACCAATATTACAGCACCGATTTCAGGACGTATTGACCGTGTTCTTGTCACCAGTGGTAACTTGATTGCAGGTGGAAATACAGGCAATGCCACAGCCTTAACCACCATCGTTTCAGTCAATCCGCTGTATGTTTATTTTGACCTTGATGAAAAAACCTTTCTCAATCTAAAGGGACAAAATAAATCTGGACAATTCAACTTGCCAATCGAAATGGGATTGGCAAATACAGAAACTTATCCTTATACAGGGAAATTAAACTTTGTAAGTACTCAAATTGACCAGCGTACAGGGACGCTACGGGTTAGGGCATCTATTACCAATGATTCAGGTGAATTAGCACCAGGTATGTTTGCCAGAGTTAAGCTGACCACTGGAAATAAACAGTCCACCATTCTGATAGATGATCAGGCGGTGGGTACAGATCAGGGCAATAATTTTGTTCTGGTTCTTGGTTCGAATAATACGGTTGAATTTAGGCCTGTAACACTTGGCTCGGTCGTTGATGGATTGCGGATTATTAGCAGTGGTCTGCAAACTGGCGATAAAGTCATTATTAAAGGGCTGGTTCGCCCAGGAATGCAGGTCAAGCCAAATATCGTTCCAATGCAAACGCCTACTCCGACTGAAAGTGCCGCACAGGGGAAATAAGCCATGAAGAATTTCCCTCATTTCTTTGTTAATCGGCCAATATTTGCGGTCGTGATCTCTGTGCTGATCGTCATTCTCGGTGCTTTATCACTGTTTAAACTGCCATTGAGTGAATATCCAGCCATTACACCACCGACTGTACAGGTCATGGCAAGTTATCCTGGTGCCAACCCCAAAATCATTGCCGAGACGGTTTCCTCCCCTCTGGAACAAGCCGTGAACGGTGTTGAGAACATGTTGTATATGAGTTCTCAAACCGCAGCCGATGGCAAGATGGTACTGACCGTCACCTTTAAACAGGGTACAGACCCTGATAAAGCACAGATACAGGTACAAAACAGGGTTTCTCGTGCATTGCCACGCTTACCTGAAGAAGTTCAACGCATTGGTGTGGTCACTGAAAAAACCTCACCCGATATTCTCATGGTCATCAATTTGGTGTCATCCAACAAGAATCATGATCCACTATATTTGTCCAACTATGCACTGTTAAATGTGCGTGATGAGCTTGCACGTTTACCAGGTGTTGGAAATATCGAGATTGGTGGTGCTGGTGAATATTCGATGCGTGTCTGGATTGATCCTGAAAAAGTGGCTGCCCGTGGTTTAACCGCCAATGATGTGGTTGCAGCCATTCGTGAACAAAACATGCAGGTTGCTGCGGGTTCTGTTGGTCAACAACCAAATACAACATCGGCCTATCAAGTTACTGTTAATACGCTGGGACGTTTAACCACTGAAGAGCAATTCAGTGAAATCGTGGTTAAAGCTGGTGACACTGGACAAATCACACGCCTGAAAGATGTTGCACGAATTGAACTGGGTTCTGATGCTTATACCATGCGAGCTTTACTGGATGGTAAGCCAACATCTGCCTTACAAATCTTTATGACACCAGGTGCCAATGCACTCGATGTTTCAAGTGAAGTCCGTGAAACGATGGCAGAATTGAAGAAAAGCTTCCCTGACGGTGTGGATTATAAAATTCCTTATGATCCAAATATTTTCGTAAAAGCTTCTTTGAAATCAGTCATTACCACTCTGTTAGAAGCCATTGCACTGGTTGTGCTTGTTGTCATCCTGTTCCTGCAAACATGGCGTGCATCCATTATTCCTTTAATTGCCGTTCCCGTTTCACTGATTGGTACGTTTGCAATTATGTATTATTTCGGCTTCTCCCTAAATACATTGACCTTATTTGGACTGGTACTGTCGATTGGTATTGTGGTCGATGATGCAATTGTGGTGGTGGAGAACGTAGAACGGCATATTGCATTAGGCGAATCACCAAAAGAAGCTGCCCGTAAGGCAATGTCTGAGGTGACAGGGCCAATTATCGCGATTACTGCGGTTTTATCTGCTGTATTTATTCCATCGGCATTTCTTACAGGATTGCAGGGTGAGTTCTATCGCCAATTTGCCTTGACCATTGCGATTTCAACCATCTTATCTGCAATCAACTCTTTAACACTTTCACCAGCTTTAGCAGGTATCTTGCTTAAACCACATCAAGCTGGAAATAAAAAACGTGATTTAACCGAACGCTTATTTGGTTGGTTCTTTAGAGGATTCAATCGGTTCTTTGATAAGGCATCGGACAAATATGTAGGTGCAGTCCGCAAGGGGGTACGTTTAAGTGCCATCATGCTGATTTTGTATGTAGGTTTTCTTGGCCTAACTTGGTTAGGTTTTAACAAAGTGCCGCAAGGCTTTGTTCCTGCACAGGACAAGTATTATCTAGTTGGTATCGCCCAGTTACCTACAGGCGCATCTTTAGACCGCACAGAAGCTGTAGTTAAACAGATGACGGAAATTGCACTGAATGAACCTGGTGTGGAAAGCGTCATGGCATTCCCAGGCTTTACACCAAGTGGTCCAGTCAATGTACCAAACTCTGCCTTGATGTTTGCCATGCTTGATCCATTTGAGGCTCGTCAGGACCCCTCATTATCAGCAGGAGCAATTGCTGGAAAATTAATGGGTAAATTCAGTCAGATTCCTGACGGATTTGCGGGCATCTTTCCACCACCACCAGTACCTGGCTTAGGTTCTATGGGCGGATTCAAGCTACAAATTGAAGATCGGGCTGGTTTAGGCTTTGAAACACTGGCACGTGTACAGGGCGAGATTATGGCGAAAGCCTCTCAGACGCCTGAACTTGTCGGTATGCTTGCGAGTTTCCAGGCAAATGCTCCACAGATTGAAGTTGATATTGACCGTGTAAAAGCGAAGTCACAAGGTGTACCACTGACCGATATTTTTGAAACACTACAAATCAATCTGGGGTCAATCTATATCAATGACTTTAATCGGTTTGGTCGTACTTATCGTGTAATTGCTCAGGCAGATTCCCCATTCCGTATGCAACCAGAGAACATTAATCTGTTAAAGGTGAGAAATGCAGCGGGAGACATGATTCCGCTTTCGACCTTTGTCACGATTAAGCGTAGTTCTGGCCCTGATCGTGTTATGCACTATAACAGTTTCCCATCAGCCGATATTAGTGGTAACGCTGCATCAGGTTATTCATCTGGTCAGGCAACTGCCGCAATTGAAAAAATTGTGCAGGAAACATTGCCACAAGGTATGACCTATGAATGGACCGATCTGGTCTATCAGGAAAAGAATACAGGCAATACTGCGGTCATGGTTTTTGCTCTAGCAATTATTTTGGCGTTCCTTTTCCTTGCAGCTCAATACAACAGTTGGTCAATGCCTTTTGCAGTATTACTTATTGCACCAATGGCCTTGTTATCTGCGATTGTAGGTGTTTGGGTAACTGGTAGTGATAACAACATCTTTACCCAGATTGGCTTTGTTGTTCTGGTGGGACTTGCTGCAAAAAATGCCATCTTAATTGTGGAGTTTGCCCGAGCCAAAGAGGATGAGGGTTTGAATCCTTTTGATGCAGTACTTGAAGCAGCCCGATTAAGATTACGCCCGATTCTAATGACCTCAATTGCATTTATTGCTGGTGTGATACCACTGGTATTAGCCACAGGTGCTGGTGCAGAAATGCGTCATGCCATGGGTATCGCTGTTTTCTCTGGAATGCTGGGCGTGACAATCTTTGGTTTGCTGTTTACACCCATTTTCTATGTCGTCATTCGTAATTTTATTCTGCGTAGAGAACAGGCCAAAGCACTGGTACAGGAGGGTTCAAAATGAAAAATTTAACACTTCATTTAAACCGATACACCTTCCTCAAGAAAATGAGTGTACTAACCACTGCCACTATTCTTGCAGGATGTTCAATGGCACCCATATATGAGCGACCTGTCTCTCCTGTGTCGGAACACTATCCAACAGGAGAGGCTTATCCAGGGCTGCAAGTGAACAATGGAAAGCAAACAGTCGCAGCCGATATTGGCTGGCGTGACTTTTATACCGATCCTGTCTTACTCCAACTCATCGATCATGCATTGAAAAACAATCATGATTTTAAGGTGACAGCTTTAAATGTTGAGGCGATAGAAGCACAGTATCGTATTCGTCGTGCTGACCGTTTACCGCATGTGGGTGTTACCGCAGAGTCAGCCAGTCAGCGTTTACCGTCTGATCTTGCTTATAACCCCCGCATGTATCAGGTTGGTGTTACTTCGGTCGCATGGGAAGTCGATTTATGGGGCCGAGTACGCAGTCTGAGTGATCAGGCTTTACAGAACTATTTGGCTTCTAAAGAGGTCCAGACAGCATCACAGTTAAGTCTGGTATCCGCAGTTGCTAATGCTTATCTGGTCTATAAGGCCGATCAGGAAACGTTAGGTTTAACCAAGGCGACTTTGGCGACACAGCAGAAATCCTATGACTTGACCAGGAAACTTGTTGATGTTGGTAATGCAACCCGATTTGATTTACGTCAAGCTGAAATAGGACTGCGCACCGCACAAACCAATTATGCAAAATTCTTGCGTATTACTGCACAGGATCGTAATGCTCTGGTGTTACTTCTGGGTTCACCATTAACACAGGAATTGGCGGCCCAATTGGACCAGTCCCCCAAAATTCCTGATCAGGTTGTTATGCAGGATATACCAGTTGGTTTGCCATCGGATCTACTTCAACGTCGTCCAGACATTCGTGCCGCAGAACATAAGCTTCAGGCTGCGAATGCAAACATTGGAGCAGCCCGTGCAGCATTTTTTCCATCCATTACCCTAACGGGTTCGGCGGGTACGGCAAGTTCCAGTCTGGATAATCTATTTAATGCAGGTACAGGTGCATGGAGTTTTATGCCCAAGATTAACTTGCCCATATTTAATGCAGGTTTAAATCAGGCAAATCTGGATCGCTCACACATCATGAAGCAGATTGAAGTCATCAACTATGACAAATCTATTCAAACAGCTTTTCGTGAAGTTGCTGATGGGCTGGCTGGCAAGTCCACACTAGATGAACAGATCAAATCGCAGCAGCAAATGATTGCGGCCAGCCAGGATGCCCATAAGTTGGCAACCTTACGTTTTGATGCTGGTGAAGATAATTATCTCGCAGTCCTCGACTCACAACGAACTCTGTATGCATCTCAGCAGGCACTTATACAGACCCGCCTGGAACGCCTGAATAATCAGGTCAACCTCTACAAGGCATTAGGTGGAGGCTGGAATGAACATACCGTACAGATTGAACGTAAATCTTTGAAATAGCACATCGATGGAATTCATCTTTTGATGGAAAGAGATGAATTCCTGACAAGATGAAACAGAATATGAGGTCATATAAATGAAATTTATTATCCATGATATAGAAAACTTCCCATTTGTTGAGTTTAAGCAAGATCAGGCAGTTCCAGGTTATTCACCTCAATGGCAGTTGGAAATGCAGGAATTCTTGGAAATGAGCAGTCCGTTTGTGATTGTTTATGATCAATTATCAATGCAAGAAACACCTGAAGACTTTAAACAACGTGGTCTTTGGCTTAAAAACCATAAAGATGAACTTAATCAGTTATGTAAGGCAATTATCTGCATTGAACCTGATCAGGAAAAAAGAGTTGCCATCAGAAAGATGACGGAAATGGCTGTAAAGGCATTTGGCATTCCTTATGAAATCGTCAATACCAGGGAAGACGCCGAACGGATTGTGGATGAACTTATTCAAGTCTAAGGTGAATATGATGAACACTATTTATATCAATCAATTGAAGCAAGATGTTGATGGTCAAGGGAAAAAATCAAAGCCTTTTTTCATGACATTCTTACTCATTCTTATGACGTTAGGATTAGCTTCAATTTCGCATGCAAAAGCACCGATCAATACAGCTTTGGAAACCGTGGAGAGCTATCTTAATATCTGGAATGGTACGCAGCCAGATGACCTGACTAAAGTTCTTGACACGAATGTTGAGTATTTCAATACAAGTAATGAAGAAAACCGTAAAGGTACAGCATCTGTAATTGAGGTACCCAAGTTTTTATTAACAGTCATTCCTGATCGGAAGATGACGCTTACATCCCCGCCACTCATTGTTGGTGATAAGGTTGCTGTCGAATGGCAGCTTCAGGGAACCCTCAATAAAAAAGACCAGTCTGGTAAAAAAGACGCAAAAGTAATCACTTTTAAAGGTGCTTCATTTTTTGAGGTTAAAAATAATAAGATTATATACATCGGTGATTACTACAACAATCATCCATTGCGTAGTCAGTTAGAGCCATAATCAGGAGTGCTATAAAATGTCTTCGCACAACCATACACAAGATCACAAACATAACCACTCTGAACATGATCATAACCATGATCATTCTGGGCATAAGCATAGTCATGGTAACACCCATAAGCACAACCATGATCACTCAGGACACCATCATGGTCATGGTGGTCATGATCACGACCACGATCATGACCACAGCCATATCCCAAGTAATAAAAAAATTCTGACCATAAGCTTTTTACTGATTACCATTTTTATGGTAGTGGAATTTATAGGTGGTTTTATTACCAATAGTTTGGCCTTGATTTCAGATGCCGGTCACATGCTGAGTGACTCTGTTGCACTTGGTATTGCACTTGCAGCAGTCTTCATCGGTCAAAAACAGATTACCAAAAATAAAACATACGGCTATCAACGCTTTGAAATACTGGCTGCTGCATTGAATGGTATTACACTGGTTGGTATCGCACTGTATATCTTTATTGAGGCAATTCTACGGTTTCAGCAACCACAACATATTGAAGTACAAGGGATGTTGATCGTTGCTAGTATTGGATTGCTGATTAATATCATTGTTGCAGTAATGATTTTTAAAGGTAGTGATACCGAACACGACTTGAATATGCGAGGTGCTTACCTGCATGTACTCAGTGATTTGTTAGGTTCTATTGGCGCAATTGCTGCTGCGCTATGTATCTACTTCTTTGGATGGGCCTGGGCAGATACTTTAGCCAGTGTTCTAGTTGCAATACTTGTTCTTCGCAGTGGATATTCAGTTGTAGTAAAGGCTTCGCATGTTTTAATGCAGGGTACACCAGAAAAATTTGACTTGGCAGAAATCAAAGAAACCATTCTTCAAGGCCAGCGAATTCAGGGTGTACATGATTTACATATATGGAGTCTGACAAGTAAACGTTATATTTTATCCTGCCATATTGTTGTGAGTGAAGAAATGAGTATGCAGGAAGTGCAGATACTCTTACATGATCTGGAGAATGTCATACAAAATCTAGGTATTGAGCATGTCACTATTCAGGCTGAAACATCACTCAACAATCACGATGATATTCATCATTGCATTATTGAAAATATACCAAAGGATTCAGAACACTGAGTTTAAAAAGGTTAAATATTCCTAATATAGGTGCTTATCTAATCACAAGTGGTACCCAAGTTTAATGGCACTTAAAAGTGCCATTAAACTATATATAATTCAATTTGATATGTAATAAAATTACCCATAGGAAAGAATTATGGACTAGGCTAAAAGAAGATGGTCACAATTGTAAGATTCGAATATTATTTTTCCTCCTTTTCCTCCTTTTCCTCCTTTTCCTCCTTTAACTTGATATTCGTGATTCCAATTTTTCTTAGAGCATTCAATAACGTTGATTCACCCTCTGACAAGCCAGCAGATTTTGAATGTCTAAAAACAAATAATTGAGTAACCAAATTGGAGCCTAGGAGAGTTGTCGTATAAGAGCCCTCTGACAAAGGCAGGCTCTCCATGAGCCCAGAAATATACTGCTCAAATTGTTCTGCGGTTCTTGACCTAAATATTAGACCAGCATGCCCACGCTCCTTGAGAACACTTTCCCCATCTACAGTTGAAACGTAAGTCGCTGGTTGTATATCGAAAAGATAAACTGGAGGGCAATTTACAAGAGATAATCGGATGACCAATGCTCCACGAAGTGCTGTTTTATTTGAGTTTGCATAACACCAATTTTTATAAGTTTGTTTTTCTCCATCTGTAATATCTTTATTATTTAATGTTTCTGAATTAACGAAAAAGGCCATGAGAGTGGGTTTATCGCGGTAATCAAACTCTTCCTCAAAAGTATAATAGTGGACTGCATTGACAATACTGGGATTTAACGAGCGAGCCTTTAAACATGCATTCCATAGGCCCATGATTCTTCCATGATCTGGAGCTTCAAACTCTGTATCTCCATTAGTGGTCGGGTTAATTTGGACATTTAGAACTTCCTTAGAGCTATCAGGTTCTCCTGTACCAACTGTATTGGTTTCTTTAGTATTTTTCTTTCTCTGTGGCTGGGTGATGGTTCTTTCATACTTTGTTTTACTTTTTTCCCCGATAGGGCCTGAACCTAACCATGTAAATTCATGACCTAAAATAACCGATTGTAATAATGGTTTGCGCCCTCCTTGATCTTCAGATACGTTAATCTGACCAGGACCTAGTTGCAACTGAGGAGGATTAGGTGAGTTGACATCTACAGGTTTCTTAATGCGGTGAATTACCTTTGGAACACGTCTGATAAGTGTTTGATCAGGTAGTTCTATTCCAAGGATTGTCAAGGCTAAAAAAGCATTGGTGTCAGGAATACAAAAACCTGAAACCCTAATTTTTCTCGTTTCCTTATGCCATGGCATTACTTTAGGGTATATATGGTTTCTTTGGATAAAATCATCATGTTTTGCAATACTGCTAAATAAGATTCTTACGGCATCTTGGGTATATTTGCTATATTTATAGTAGGCAATAAATACATGATCATCTGTTGTGAGGCTATCACCTATAAGGATCGTCCAGGTGTTTTCTTCTTCTGGATGAGGGGTGTAGAGCCGTTCATGTCTTTCGGTCTCATCATATGTTGTCAGAATTCTAGGAAGTTCTGTAGAGAGACCATATCCTCTCACCAGAAACTCAAAACAAGGTACGAGTAGTTCCTTATATTCCTGATCCGTTAAGGAGAAAGAAATGCAATTCTCACGTTGGCTTGGATTAATATAAAATTTATTCTTGTCTGAGAAGAAATGATCTATTCTCCCTGTCTTTTCGTCTCGCTTATATGCTTGAACATAGGTATGTGTAAAATCCGTATGGTCAATATCAAACTCCCTTATTTCAAAGGGAAGATAGTCAACTAATCGTTCATGGTGCCAAACTGTTCCAATAGGCCAAGACACCAAATCTGTTATATTTGCATCAATAAAAATAAAATTATCTGTGGGTGTGTAATCTTCCAGAAGTTCCCTAAAAGCCACATGAACTTTAGGTTGAGCATTTCTACGATCAGCTTTTGCTAACGCTCCATACCACCACACCATTAAGAACTTTTCAGCATTGGATTCAAGAACTTTGAATGCCGGTGATTTTGTTTTATCTGGAGAGTTATCAGTATTTTTTTCATTAGAATGATTGTTCATGGTCAACCTCTCTATTAGTAATATTATCGACTAGTCAATTCTTCTTATATGCTCAGCTCGGCCGTAGGGATATATTGCCCATCTACCCAATCGTAAAGCTGAATATCACAAACACCATTCAAACGATGTCCCAAGACCATTGCAAAAACTGAGGGTGCTTTAATAAAGAGGTGTAATTTAGATAACTTATTTTCAGATTTGAATGAAACTAAAGCGGATTTTGCCTCTCTCACAGCAAGATTTAGAGTTTCCATATTATCAATCGCATAAGAGCTTTCTAGATTCAGTCTAGGTAAGCTCTTTACTTCATTTATTGTAGAGTCAATGTCTTTACCTATAGCTGTAGGAAATCCGATAGTAACTATGGCTTCAGTTTCTCCCTGTAGCTCAACAGGGGCGATTTTATTAAAAAATTGTCCCTCTTTCTGTTTATGGTCATCAGTGCGATAAGCGAGGCCATTATGTTCTATTTCAAGTAGGAAATTACGTGTGGCACTAAATACATAGCCAAGCATACATGCGGTGGACATTCTTTGTTTACCGTCTATAAGGAGGGTTCTACGGTCACCACTGCTATGAATGAAATCCCCAATCGATACCGCTTTTTTGATTAGGTTGTTCCAGTCGCTGGAGGTTTTTTGGGCACGATCAGGACCATTGAAATCACGAATATCTAAGTTTAAGTCTTGGTACTGACTGGTTGAAGTAGAAAGGTTAATTTTGATAGGATCTGATAGCCATTGGCTTCTATCTTCTTCAAGAGCATGGCAAATAAAATTTTCAAAGTCTTTGCGATGTATTGGACCAAAAGAAGAACGAGAAATCAATTTTTTAAACTGATCTCTTAACTGTTTGGCTTTACGTGTAGTGAGTTCGATATTGGATAATTTCTCTTCTATTTCGCCTATAAATACAGAGTCGCTATCTTCAGCATTGAAAGACAGGAAATCAACATGGTCAAGTGCAAACTCAGCAAGTGAGGTTTCGAATCCCTTATCGCTACACCACTGAATAATATCCTGACGACTTTTTTGTAAAATCACAGAATCGGCACTGTATGAAGAGCCAACGCCTCTAATTCTCTCAATCTGGGCAAGAAATGGGTGAAGTGTAGAGGTATAGAGTGGGCATACTAAACTAAAGCGAGTATATTCACTTGATGGAATATCAAACGCCTCCTTGAAGCGCTTAATTTCTTTCCAGAAGTCTGTAGAAGTCAGCGAATGATTTTTAGCTTCATACATGACACGCTGGAAATCTTTCTCTGAAGAGAAGTAGCAAACCTCAACATCACCTATTGATTCACTCACAATGTGACTAAAAGCACTTTCAGATAGCCATAGTGGCAGGTTCTTTAATACAAAGGCATCCTGATAATCAAACCCTACTCGTGCAATTGCACCACCAGTTGATTGTTTTTCTAACAGACTTGCACTCATTATTATCTCTCTAAATCCAGGGTGGATGGGTAACAGGAACCATCTGGTAGGTAGGTGTGGGCACTGCCCTCAAGATGATTGTTTTTTAAATGAAAAATCAGTAAGACTACAAAATTTGCCCCAACTTTTGGATCGGACACCAATTCCCTCATGGTGTGATGGTCTTTACTGCTGGGTTGTACACTAAAGAGAGGATGGCTATGCCATTCACCTAAATAGTTAAATTTTTGATAATTATTGTTTGTTGATTTATGAAAAAGGCGAATTGCTTTAATAGCATCCGTAATTCCACGTACAAAGGATGCGATCGTTCCACTCTTTTGAACAGTTAATGAGCTAACTCTAAAATGATTTGTACCTATATGCTCACCCATTAAAACACCGCCACATTCGTGGGTTCCAGACTTCAACAGGGCTTTTATCAGTAAAATTTGTATATCAGTAGGAATGGATATTTTCAGCATTAGTATTAACCTTTCATCGGTTCAGGCTCTTCAATAGAATTGCCATTTTCACTTTCAGATATCTGTTTATCCGTAGGAGATTCTGTTACTAACGCACCTGAACAATCGATAGGATGAGTATCAAAAGGACATTGAAATATCCAATATTTACGGAACCCTATTAAATATGCTGAATATGGATAAGAGGATTGCTCATCAACTGTACATAAAGTATCTAATGTGAACTGAGTCATAGACGCTGCAAGAGCCGTTACATCTGCATCTGATGCAATATATGTTTGGTTTTGTGTTTGAAAGCCGTAATTATTAACTTTGCCTTCTGGGATTGGTTCCAACGTTTGTAAGACACCATAAATATGATTGCGAAGCTCTAAAGGTGAGGCATCTAACGTTGGGCGACTACGGGCCATCATTGCTCCACCACCGCCACCAAAGATTTCACCCCATACCATTGGTATATGTTTTCTTTTAGCAATTGCAGCTAAGGTTAGAAATGTATGTGAGTTTGCTGTCGCATCAATAATCAGATTACATGTACCAATGGCATTAGCGATATTGGAATTTAAATGAGGATTTTCCTGGCCACCAATTTGCATTTCATACGTTTCAATCTGCATGTCTAATGCAGTTCGTTTTAATGCTCTTTCAACAGCATGGGTTTTAGCAAAGCCAACATCTAACCAGTTGAGTTCATTACGGACAAGATTCTGGGGTGCCAGAATATCATCATCAATAAGTAGAAAGTTTTTACAGCCAGACCGCGCCAGTGAAATTGCAATTTTACTTCCTAACGATCCAAGACCAACGATTACTATCTTTGCATCATTGATATTGCTAAATTGTGCTGGCAATCTTTGATTCTGATCATCATGTAGATTAATAGCTGGATAACTTACGAAAAGTGGTGCTGTATTATTAATTAAGAATAGTTCCAAGTTACCATTTAAGTCATATAACAATAGAGGCTTTATGGAACTTGTGAATTCCTCCTGAGTAGGCCATAAATTGCCTAAAGAGGATTCTAACGAAAGTCGATCATTTACAGATTCCTTTAATAAAGGAACAGAATCAACTCTTATTGCCCATCCAGACAATTCAAATCTTTCATTAGAAAATGATGGGACGATGTCAGGTAGAGGTTTGTTTTGAATATTTGTTGGAACAATAACGGTCTTGTCCCGAATGCTTGAGATGGCAACCTTAAAGTCCATTTTTTCAGGGTCACTACCCAAGAGTATGTGACGTAACATTGGTGTTTCAATGAACCTTTCTGAAATACCTCTTAATTTTTGACCTATTGTTTCAGAATGCCTAGATGGCACAGGTTCTACATCCATCTCCAATACAGTCATTGCGTCTGTTAATAAAAGAATCCGGGCACTTCTAATTAGTTCCACTCCACTGATATTTGTATTCCAATTATCTGGACCGTATTCTAGACACAGCACTCCTGAACCACCGTACTGGTGCAAGATACTCCATCTTTCACCAGATTTTTGTGGACGTATATATGCTGGTAGCTCTGGGAAAAGCTCTGGATATACTAAAACACCATTAAAATCTATAGTTCCTATCTTGAGAGAGAAGTTTAAATGCAGTTCATTAGTGTTTGTTGAGTTCCACTCCTGAATCTTAAAACTGTTTTCCTCATTTTCAAGATCGGTCAATAACTGCCGTTCTTGAATTAAGCGTTCTAATGGTGTTTTTAGCAGTTCCATTACGCAAAGCCTCCTGGTTTATTTGGATAAACAGGGGTTGATGGAAATGTTAATCCTGCACCTAAAGCTGAACGGATTAAAGAGCTGGCCATATCAGCAGAATTTGCACTTTTGTGTGATGCCGAACGTGGAAAACGATTACCCAAGACCTGCCGCCATAGAGCTAATGCTTTATCATCATCTGTTTCATTTAAGGCATTTCGTGCAATAGCAGCTTGTTCTTTTACCTTTTCATAAAAGGTTTTGAACTCATCTGCTGTGACCGCAGAAAAAACATTATTGCCTGCAACACCAGGATCTTCTAAATGTGGAATTATGCCTAGTGACGCATAAATCCCATAAGAATCCCTGATTGTTTCTAAAAGATAAACAAACAACTTTTCATAGTTGGATTCGTAGTAATTCATATGCTTGGCAACCAGGCATTCTAAAATGAATCCTTTTGGTCGTTTTAAATCAGACAAGTTCTCACGACGCCACCATTTAAATAGCTTCACAAGAGGCTTAAATCGCCCATTTGCATTTTTATTCACCTCAACAGTCCACTCGGTATGGGCTGGAGGGTTGGTAACTAGCCATTCTTCAAGATGAATGTCTGGAATCAGATAGCCACCATATCCATCTGAAATGATAGGGACAACATCCATATCAACTTTTTTCAACTTAACATTTACTGAACGACGGTTAACGGTGAGATCGGTATATCCAATATCCTTTAATGCTGTATGTACTGCATCAAGGACAATTTGAGGATTATCGTTAATTGTGTGATTTGTAAGGGCAATAATATCTACATCTGGTCTTTGTGTGATACCGCCTATAGTAGTCGGACGTACTGCCGTATTTCTTTTATAAGAACCTGATAAGAACGTATGCACATGTACTTTGCTGAATTCATTATGCACTTTTAAAGCATTACGAAGCGTATTATGTGCGCTTGAACAATCATTAACTGTTGTTGTAGATGGTTCAATATCGGAAAGTAGGTCAAGAAACTGCTGTTGAGTTGTCATAATTCTCTCTGAGCCCATGTACTAAAATGGGGCATAAAATTAAGTGCGATCAGAAAAATTAAGTAACCTACTACTGTGAACTTTGTTGCATAGCAGTAGGTTATTTAACCTTGTTTACGATATTGAGTTTGAGTTATCAGGATCATCCGATTTTTTATTACGGATAGTATCCTTTTCTTCTTTCAATGGCCGAGTTCTGGGAAATTTAAAATATCCAGTTGGATGGACAATAATTTTTCCAGATTTATGGCGATAAGATTTACAAAACACGAAGTCTTGATTTTCGGTAGGCATTGTTAGCCCTCCTATTTTGGCGGCTCGTTTTTCAGGGCGCATACCAAAATAAGCGGGTAAATCTTGAGATTTACGGGCCTAAATGTTAGAATGGGGTTCTGACAGCCAGATCTAACATGAGGTATGCGTAGGGCTTAGAGCCATATGCCTTTCCTGTGTGAAAATCTATCAAGCCGACTCTACCCAATAGAGTCGGCTTTTTAATTTACGAAACCATCTCAATAGTCTCCATTGAATCTAGGTCAAAATAATATAGTTTTTTAAAGTCATCTTCATATAAGTCAAATAATTGAGATAACTCACTAATGACAGATGCTGATGTTTTTTTTGCATCTATTGCGTAGTCAAAAAGCATTGAAGCTACTCTATATGTCGCTTCTCGATCCAATTCATTTGGTTCAACTTTACGATAACCACGCATAGCCATTTGCCGCCATAAATTGGCACTTTGACTTGAAGTTATAGTTCCTAACTCTGACGCCCTATAGATTAAGGCCGCCATTGAGGTTTTCCATTCCTTTTTAAGTCTTAGATAATGAGCTAAATTGGTTGAAACTAATTGATCAATAATTTTTTCTTCTGGCATTAAGAATTCGGCAGCAAAGTCATTTGCTTCTTTTTCCATAAACTCAGATGGCTCTTCATGGAGGACCAAATGCCCAAGCTCATGTGCTAATGTGAAGCGTATTCTATCATTTGGCTGGTTTGCATTTAGAAATACGCATGGAGACACACCATGCATTTTTAAGGATACGCCATCAACATTATTATCTTTAAAGTCGCATAAAAAGACTAAAACCCCGGCATCTTCCACAGTGGCAGTTAGGTTTTCAAGAGGTTCATTTCCTAACGCCCACAATGATCTAAGCTTTTTAGCCGCTTCTTGAGGAGTGTTTACATCTAGGCCAATTTTAAAAGTTGGTAAGGAGTTTTTTCTTTTTGGCACATTTGTGAATAATTCTAATGTTTGTACATGGCCCATTTTTAACATCATTTCAGCATTCATGCGGCTCAATGCTTTAGCTGTGGTAGAGCTTTTTTTTCTGTATGCATGCAAACTAATTGGCAGTGCATTTAGCTTTTCAATATGTTCGAAAAATCGTATAGGGAAATGTAGGGCATTGGATAGATTATGGATAACTTCATCGGAGGGTTTTAAGTCCCCACTTTCAATTTTAGATAATGAAGCCTGAGTAATAGACTGTCCCATTTCAGCAATTAGTTCAGTTTGACTAAGACCACGAAAGTTTCGTGCAATACTAAGCATGTCAGGATTGAAATGAGTCATATTCACCTCCAAGATCATTGACTTACAGATCAAGTTAATCGAATGATAACTGAACAAAAAACCTTATGCAAATTTTTCTTCAAATTATTCCTAAATTGTTTCTTTTTTACCTTACATTGCTTTATGTAGTGGTCATTTTGGTTTTTAGCACAACATATAGTGTTTTTGATTTTATCTTCTATTTGAAAGATTTTAATTTCACTATAGAATTTTATGTCAAAATTTGAGCATTAAAATATTTGGGTAAAGATAGAGGATGATCAGTGTTCTTATAAGGGGCAGTTTGACTTTCGATTATTTAGAAAATGTATTTTTATTAAATATTTGACCATTTGGAGGGAATTCTAAAGTGATTTATTCTTGCTAAAATTAGGTTTAAGGACGATTGTTTCCTTTTCTCCCAGAGTGTAATTAAATAAAGGATTTAAAATGAAAATGAACTTGAATAAGGATGGAAAAAAACGTATTCACTTTATAATTAGAGAGCTTGATAAGACTCAGAATGAAGTAAATAAAATTTCAGCTTCAGTTCAGATAGACGAGGATGATCAATATCAGCGTATTAATAGAGCATATTTTCAGTTGTTCCAAACGCATTATCTTTCCTTTAAATTACTTATGAAAGAAGATCATTTTTCCTCCGCTGTCGTCGTAGCTCGTACGATGCTAGAAATATATGTTAGGTGTTTTTATTTAGAGTTTATAGAACAGCCTAAAGGGACAGATGTTGAAATGTTAATTACTCAACCAAAAGACTTTGCTAGTTTTTTTCAGATGAGTACAGCTTTAGATAATTTTGAAGACCCAGACAATGGAGATTTTCATAAACACTTCAAGCAATTCACAAAGCAAGGTAAAGCTTTGTACGAGAAGTATTCAACTTTCACACATGGTCGTGGTGAGCTACTGAATGTGCTATTTAAAGGTAAACAACCTGTCTGTGCCTATGAGGATATTGAAAGTATATTGCTGACCCTTAATGGCATGTTACAGGTGTTTGCAATGCAATTTCTACATATGAATGCTAATGAGGCATTGAAAAAAAGATTGCTTGATAGAATGCTTAAAACTGAAGAAACTTTTCTTAATCATGGTATAGGCCAACCAGACTATTATTCTAATTTAACCTCTTGGTGAACTAAATAGGAAATGAGAGAACAACAGTGCAAAACTGTTTTTCTCTCAATATACTATCGCTTCCATTTTCTAAGTCGCATAGTTGTTTGGAATGTCGCATAGTTGTTTGTAAATGACAGCCTCCACCGACCAAGGCAATAGCGGATGCGGTATGGTGTGGTGCTCGGAATGGACGCTGTCCAAAATGATGCGGGGCATTGGCAACTGAATAAATGCTCGCAACTTCTAAATTTTCACGTGTATTCAGCGGCGGTAAAATTGATGGCAGCCGTGAAGCCAACAGTGTTTTTCCAGTGCCTGGAGGTCCTTTAAACAGTAATGAATGTCCACCAGCCGCTGCAATTTCCAAGGCACGACGTGGACGGAGTTGACCTTTAACATCGGCCAGATCAAATTGGTAAGTAGAAGACGTGGTATTTATTCTTTGTGGTGCAGCTTGAATCTGGGGGTTGCCCAAAAAATGTGCACAAACCTCTTGGAGATGCTTGGCCGCGTAGACCTCAAATTCAGGAAGTTGATTGGCTTCATCTAAATTTTCAGCTGGTAGCAAGAGACGATGCTGGGCCTGTTGACAGGCCATGGCAATAGTTAAAGCACCTGAAATAGGACGTAAATGTCCATCAAGAGCCAGTTCACCAATAAATTCAAAGTTTTGAGTACTGTTTTCTGGGAGTTGACCAGAGGCAATCAAGATGCCGAGTGCAATGGGTAAATCGAGCCGGGAACCATCTTTGGGTAAATCTGCAGGCGCTAAATTGATGGTTAAACGCTTGGTTGGAAACTGAAAACCGCTATTAATGATGGCGGAGCGGACACGATCTTTACTTTCACGGACTGCGGCTTCAGGCAGGCCGACAATCGTTAAAGAAGGCAAGCCTGCACTGATATGCACTTCAACCTCTATTTGTGGGGCATGTAGCCCCAATAGGCCTCTGGTATAAATCTTGGCAAAAGACATCTTATTATTGTTCCATTATAGTGCTTTATTTTTAATCATTGCTCAGTGCAATATGCACCGAGTTGGTGCTATTTTTTATGCTGAAGAAACTCTTCCAGTATTTTCATCTGTTGTTGAAGTTCAGCAAGACGCTGATTAGCAGTATTCAAGGCATTCCTTTGGCGATCCAGTTCTTGCTTCGAGACAAGATCCAATTTTTCGATACTTTCATTCAATAGCGCACGTAAGTTCTTTTCTAAATCTTTTTTAGGTTGATCAACTTGCTGCAAAATTGCCTGTAAAAGAGTCTCAATCATAAACTGCTCAATCGGTTATGTATATTTGCTGCCCAGTGTATCACTGCTTTCTCCAATCCTCTAGCACAGTTGGGGCCAGATGCTGGAGTGACTTATCAATCCAGTGAAACAGGGGTAAATGAAACTTATTTTCGATGCACTATCTACATCTTCAAGGCTAAATAGGTTATAAAGAAAGCTTGTGCCCAATATTTGAATCCCCCCAACCTTTAAATATTGGCATGAAAATTGAACATAAAACCTTACTGGTGAAATAAGCCGAAGGAAAACAAACATGAAGCTTGTAACTGCAATTGTAAAACCATTCAAATTGGATGATGTGCGTGAGGCACTCTCTGAAATTGGTGTTCAAGGGATTACCGTAACTGAAGTCAAAGGTTTCGGACGTCAAAAGGGTCACACAGAACTGTATCGTGGTGCAGAGTATGTGGTTGATTTCTTACCGAAAGTAAAGATCGAAATTGCAATTAGTGATGAGATGGTGGATGCGGTCATTGAGTCGATTACTCGTGTCGCAAGCACTGGCAAAATTGGTGATGGAAAAATCTTTGTCACCAATTTAGAACAAGTGATCCGTATTCGTACGGGTGAGACTGGGCCAGATGCTGTCTAAATTGGCACAAACTTTGCTGAGTTAGAAAGAATAGAAATAGCTCGCAAAATCAGGTTGGGGGACACGAATGAAAAAAATGCTTATGGCGCTCAGTCTATCTGGCGCACTCTTAGGTGGTTCGGCGGTAGTTTGGGCAGAAGACGCGGTAACGAGCCCGGCGGTTGAACACACTGTAGCCGTTGATACAACGGCTGCATCACCGGAAATTGCTGCAACAGCCGCAGCAACCCCTGTCGAGGCCACACCAGCGCCTGCTGCGACAGCAAAACTGGATACAGGTGATACAGCGTGGATTCTTGTTTCAACAGCATTGGTTCTGTTGATGACGATTCCTGGTTTGGCGCTGTTCTATGGGGGTATGGTTCGTAAGAAAAACGTACTCAGTACCATGATGTTCAGCCTTTCTGCTGCCATTCTAGTCAGTTTAATCTGGGTGATTGCTGGTTACTCATTGGCATTCTCTGGCTCAGGTGCATATATTGGTGACTTGGGCAAGGCGATGCTGAATGGCGTGGCCTTTAATGCGCTGAATGGCACCATTCCTGAAAGTTTATTTGTTATTTTCCAAATGACCTTCGCCATTATTACTGTTGCAATTATTAGTGGTTCGATTGCTGATCGTATGAAATATTCAGCATTCATGGCATTTGTCGCAGTTTGGGTGATCTTGGTGTATGCACCAATCACGCACTGGGTTTGGGCGGCTGATGGTTGGTTATTCAAAGCAGGCGCATTAGACTTTGCGGGTGGTACGGTTGTCCATATCAACGCAGGTGTAGCTGGTCTGGTTGCTGCTTATATGTTAGGTAAACGTACAGGGCTTGGCCGTGAATCAATGGCACCACATAATTTGACTTTAACCGTGATTGGTGCAAGCTTGATTTGGGTCGGTTGGTTTGGCTTTAACGGTGGTAGTGCTTTAGGTGCAGGTGCACGTGCAAGTATGGCGATCTTAGTGACTCAAGTTGCTGCCGCAGCTGCCGCATTCTCTTGGCTCATTGTTGAACGTCTGATTCGTGGCAAAGCATCGGTACTGGGTGGTGCGTCTGGTGCGGTGGCCGGATTGGTTGTGATTACGCCTGCTGCGGGTTTCGTCGGTGTTGGCGGTGCGTTAATCATGGGTCTCATCGGTGGCGTGGTGTGCTTCTGGGGTATTACTGCATTGAAACGCCTACTTAAAGCCGATGATGCCTTGGATGCATTTGGGTTACATGCAGTGGGGGGAATTGTGGGTGCGATTCTGACTGGTATCTTTTATAGCGATGAAATTATCAAAGCAGCGAATGTTGCACTTGCACCAACCTTTATGGGGCAATTATGGGTGCAAATTGAAGGTGTATTGGCAACCATCGCGTATAGCGCAATTGTGACCTTTATCATCCTGAAAGTGATCGATTTGGTGATTGGTATCCGTGTCAGCGCAGATGATGAGCGTATGGGTCTTGACCTGAGCCAACATGGCGAACGTATCGAATAATCGGCACAACATGCGATTTAAAAAACAGCCCCATCGGGCTGTTTTTTTATGCTTTTAGGGTACTGGTTCTGCAATTGCAGAAACTTTGCTACACTTAAGCAAAGAGAGTAAATAATCACGCAACTATGCATTGTCCATTTTGTAACGCCGCTGATAGTAAAGTCATAGACTCGCGTTTGGCTGCCGAAGGCTGCCAGATTCGTCGTCGTCGTGAGTGTGTCATTTGTGGAGAGCGTTTTACCACCTTTGAAAGTTATGATGTGGTGATGCCGCGTGTGATCAAATCCGACGGTAAAAATGAGCCTTTTGATGAGGCCAAGCTACGTCGCTCCCTTATGCATGCCTTACAAAAACGTCCAGTCACGCAAGAGCAAATTGAAACGGTACTCAGCGATATTCAATCACAGATTCGTCGTCTGGGCGAGCGTGATGTAAAATCAAGAACCATTGGTGAAATTGTCATGCAGGCTTTGTTTGCCCTAGACCATGTTGCTTATGTTCGCTTTGCTTCTGTTTATCAAGATTTCCAAGATGTAGAAGCATTTCGCCATCAGATTGAGCAAATGCAACAACGTGAAAATGAAGCTTAAATTAGAGAGACTATGTCTGAGTTAACCCAAGAACACTTATCTGAACATCAGCACTGGATGCAACAGGCCATTGCTTTGGCGCGACGGGGTCAATACTCGACCAAGCCAAACCCGAATGTCGGCTGCGTTATTGTGAAAGAGGGTCAGTTGATTGGCGAGGGCTATCATCCTAAAGCAGGCCAACCTCACGCTGAAGTTTTTGCTTTGCGCCAAGCGGGTGAGAATGCCAAAGGTGCAACGGCGTATGTCACTCTGGAGCCATGTGCGCATTATGGCCGAACGCCACCGTGTGCCGAGGCTTTGGTTAAGGCGCAAGTCAAGAAAGTGGTAGTGGCATGTTCAGACCCAAATCCGTTGGTTGCAGGCAAGGGCGTTCAAATATTACAAGCGGCAGGCATAGAGGTTGAAACGGGTGTGTGTGCAGATACTGCGAAAACGCTCAATTCAGGCTTTTTAAAAGCCATGTCTACAGGTTTGCCCTATGTACGTTTAAAAATCGCTTCCAGTCTTGATGGTCGTACTGCGATGGCTTCGGGTGAGTCGAAGTGGATTACAGGCACGGCAGCACGTCAAGATGTGCAGCACTGGCGTGCCATTTCAGGCGCAGTGATGACCGGGATTCAGACGGTTCTAGCCGATGATTGTGAACTGAATGTACGTGCCCTAGACGGGATAGATCTGAGCACGGTGGTTCAGCCCAAGCGGATTGTGCTTGATCGTCAAGGACGGCTTCCGCTTTCAGCCAAGATTTTACAAAATCCTGAAACTGTCATGGTGATGACACCATTTCGTCAAGAACTTGCAGATTTAGGCGTGATACAATTATCAGTACAGCCTTTAAATCAATTATTGCAGACCTTGGCCCAACACTATCAAATTTATGATGTATTGGTTGAGGCTGGTGCAACCTTATCGACTGCCTTTCTGCAGCAAGGGCTGGTTGATGAAATGATCAGTTATGTTGCACCCACTTTGCTTGGTCAATCTGCTCGGGCAATGTTCAATGCTGAATTTAGCAAAATGGCAGAGCAGCTGCGTTTTGAATTGGTTGATGTAACCCAACTTGGGCAAGACATTCGCCTAAGATTGCTCCCTATCCAAGAGATGATATGAATCCAGAACCATCGGTTTATCACAAACGTCGTCATGCCGCACGTACGACAGACGAATATCTTTTTCATCAGTTAGTGCCTTATCTGGGCAATAAGCGTCGACTGCTTCATCTCATTTTAGAGGCACTCGAGATTACAGGCACACTGAACAGCAAGAAAAAGAATCCACCGATTTTTGCGGATTTCTTTGCGGGGAGTGGCGTTGTCTCGCGTTTGGCACGTCAGAATGGTTATCGTGTGATTGCCAATGACTGGGAACCTTATAGCCACGCATTGAATCATGCCATTTTAGCTTGTGTAGATGCGCCTGCTTTTAAAGAACTGGGTGGCTATCAAAAAGCCATTGATTACCTGAACCGTTTGCCTGAGGTCAAAGGTTGGGTCACACACAACTTGTGTCCGCGTAATGATGATGTTTATGACCCTGCCCGTGACCGTTTATTCTTCAAACGCCGTAACGGCATGCGTATTGATGCGATTCGCCAGCAGATTGCAACATGGCAAGCTCAGGGTGCCATCAATGATGTGGAAATGAGTGCTTTATTGGCACCGCTGTTATATTCGGCAAGTTTTGTCAGTAATACCAGTGGTGTCTTTAAAAGTTTCCATCAGGGCTGGGGTGGACGTACCCAAACAGCTTTAGAGCGGATTGAATCACTCTTGTGGCTGACACCGAGTCGTTTTTGTGAGATTGGTGATCCTAAACGGCCTGCCGCAGAAATGTGGTGTGTAGATGCACAGCATCTCGCCAATCAGATGAGTGGTTTTGAGGTCGATGTGGCCTATCTCGATCCGCCATATAACCAGCACGCCTATAGCAGTAATTACCATGTCCTCAATGCGCTGACCTTATGGGATCAGGTGGATTTACCTTCACCCGATACCAAAGGTTTTAAGAGCGGAATTGATCGCGCATGGCGTAAAGAGCGTCCAAGTCCTTATAACTCGTCAAAATATGCCAAAGAGGCGTATGAAAAGTTATTGGAAACCATTAATGCCCGCTATATTTTGACCAGCTATTCGACTGATGGAAATATCGAACCGAAAGACTTGCTCACCGCCAATTTAAAACGCGGCAAAGTGACGCTGCTGACGCAAGATGTTCCGCGCTATCGTGTAAGTAAGCAGCGCCAATCAGACCGCGCACGCGTGCTTGAGTTTATTGTGATTACCGATACTCATGCCAAATCAGGTCCGCCGTTGCGACAGCTACTGGGTCAGTTATATCACTTTGCTGAACTAGGCGGGGTGGATACCACTGGCAATAGTACTCAGCTGGCACTTTGGTAAGTAAAGTCGAGCACCACTTTGGATGACAAAGTGGTGTTTTTGTATCCAATTTTAAGCCAGCATCGGATAATTAGATAAAATAAATCGGTTTATAAGATAACTGCTTGTTTTTATAATAAAAATACATCAAATTTTAGCAGATTTATATGTTCTTAATCATTTGTTTTTATCTCAATATCTATATTTAAAAAATCTTAAATAGATAACTTAAACAAAGCTTTAGGTTTTATTTTTCTGTCTTTTTTATGGTCTTCATCATCTAGTTTCTGGATTATAATCTTTTGATCAATCGTTTAAAAAATTACCAAATCATATTGACCCGTTTTGAAAATAAATATAGTTTGCCGAGCTTAATTTAGGGTCTTGCCTATTTGCAGCGATGACCAAGAGAGGTTGTTATGAGTCGCTCGGAACCCACCTTATTGGGGCAATGTGTAGCTGAATTTTTTGCTACCGCAATTTTTTTATCATTTGGTATTGGTGTGGTGGCTGCACTTAAACTTGCCGGTGCAAGTTTAGGTCTGTGGGAAATCAGCATTGTGTGGGGCTTGGCTGTAGCATTGGCGGTCTATTTATCTGCTGGTATTTCGGGAGCACATCTTAACCCTGCAGTGACCATTGCATTGGCATTGTTTGCTGGCTTTGATAAGCGCAAGGTGCCGTTTTATATTATTTCACAGGTGGCTGGTGCTGCTGTGGGTGCGCTGTTGGTTTATAGCTTGTATAGCAATCTCTTTGTGGATTATGAGCAGACTCACCATATGGTGCGTGGCAGTGTCGAAAGTCTGGAACTGGCAGGAATTTTCTCGACCTATCCACATCATTTGCTCTCGATCGGGCAGGCTTTTATGGTGGAAATGTTTATCACCATGTTATTGCTCTGGTTGATTATGGCGATTGGAGATGACAGTAATGGCTTGCCGCGTGGTGCTTTAGCACCGATCTTGGTGGGTTTGCTGGTGGCGGTGATTGGGGCTTCTTTTAGTCCACTTACGGGCTTTGCCATGAATCCTGCGCGTGATTTTGGTCCGAAAGTTGTGGCTTATTTCACTGGTTGGGGACCTGTTGCGTTTACAGGGGGACGTGATATTCCTTATTTTATCGTGCCAATCATTGCACCAATCGTGGGGGCTTGTTTAGGTGTGTTAGGTTATAAACTATTCTTTAGTCATTTCCTTGTCCATCAGAAAGCAGAACCACAATCATCTGCTGAAAAGCAAGTGTCTGAAATGCAATAAAGACCAGATGAATCATGAGAAGGGCGATCAGGTGATGGCCCTTTTTATTTGCCTGTGTTTGCACTGCACATGCCTTGTTATCTCGGGTTCTTTGCTTTAAGGTATCTTCTTTACAGTGCTATATACTGCAATAAAGATAGGTTGAAACTCCCATGTTTACAGGCATTATTGAAAGTTTAGGTAAGGTTGAGAGCCTACAAAGTGTAGGTGGTGATGTCCGTTTGCGTATTCAAACTGATT
Source organism: Acinetobacter sp. NBRC 110496 (assembly GCF_000876115.1). Classification (NCBI taxonomy): domain Bacteria; kingdom Pseudomonadati; phylum Pseudomonadota; class Gammaproteobacteria; order Moraxellales; family Moraxellaceae; genus Acinetobacter; species Acinetobacter sp. NBRC 110496. Next base: position 47,115 of record NZ_BBTF01000016.1, on the reverse strand, counting down.
TGGATATGTCTGATGTACATTTGGGGGATTCGATTGCGACCAATGGAATCTGCCTGACCGTGATTGAATGGGGGGAAAACTGGTATGCGGCTGATGTTTCGCGTGAAAGTTTGAACCGGACCACACTGGGTCAGTGGAAAGTCGGCCAAGCAGTCAATGTCGAAAAAGCAATGCTGCCCACCACACGTTTTGGTGGACATATTGTCAGTGGTCATGTCGATGGTTTAGGTGAAATTAGCTTGGTTCGCCATGATGCACGTTCATTGTATTTTGAAGTGACGGCTCCGGTTGAGCTAGCTAAATACTTGGCAGAAAAAGGCTCAGTCACGGTTGATGGGATTAGTCTGACCATTAACCATTTGCGTGGCAACATTCTAAGTTTGAATTTAATTCCACACACGGCTGAGCGTACCAATATTGGTACCTGGCAAGTCGGCAGCAAAGTCAATCTGGAAGTGGATGTATTGGCGCGTTATATTGAGCGTTTATTGTTGGGTGATAAGGCCGCAGAGCAAAAAACTGAGTCAAATATCAGCATGGCATTCTTGGCTGAAAATGGTTTCTTAAAATAAAAATTTATCTATAAAAAGGCCCTGTTTAAACAGGGCCTTTTTATTATTTTTCGTCGGAAAAGTCACTATTCTTCAGGACATACTCAATTTCATCTTGTGCCAGAGCATGCAGTTTGGCACGGAATACGGTCACGGCTTGCTCAATCAAACCCTCGGCTTCGAGCTCCAGTCGCACACGGACACTTTCTAGCTCAGACAGAATTTGCTGATCGTCAACCATGACCGTTTGGCCACGTGCATAGTCAACACTTGGCTGCTCTGGATTGGTCTGATAGCGTTCAGTCTGTTGAGCAATTTCCTGATCGATATGGCCACGTAGTGCAACGAGGTTCTCCGTCTGTTGTTCAAACTGGCGTGCTTCATCGGCTTGTAGTTGCGCTGCATAAGCCGCTTCAGCTGCACGTTTTTCAGCTAAAGCTTGTTCCAAAGCCTGTTGCTTGCGAATCCGTGCTTGTTCAATCAGTTCCGCTTTGAGCTCTGCATAGGCTTGATCAATTCGTTGTTGAGAACCTTGTTGAGCGGTTTCTTCGTGTTGAGTCCAATTTTGAATCGACGTTTGTGGTAATAATAGATCACAGATACGTGCTAAATCGTCCTGATAGGTCTGACGAACAGCCTCAGGTGCATTTAACCAACGTTTTTTAAAGTCCTGACCTACATTTAATGCCACAAGACACTCCTCAAATGATGTTCTTGGTTGCTGGGTTATAATTTAAATGTTCGAGCTTCAATGCCTAAACGACGATACATTTTAAATTTTTCCCGCCCGATTTGTTTCGCAGCTTCATTATTTTCAATAATCTCGATAATGTGGCGAAAATCTTGAGTTTGTTCAAGTGCATGATTGTTAAAATTAAACACGATCCAATCACTGGACGGGGGGAGTTCTGCCGAAATACAGACAGGACTCGTCACTTGATCGATACCGTGTGGAATGAAACTGACCGGATCAAAGCGCCAAAGCAGTTCATCCAGTTCAGTTTGTAAATCTGCATCTGTGCAATACCACCAAATCTGGGGGTGTTGATTTAGAATCTTCCGACATAAACGGCAAGCACTTTCGACTTGCCGTTCTGTACTGTTTTCAAAGAGATAAAAGCTGATTTGCGCCATGTTTTAGTTTTTCGTTGCAACACGATTAGCTAAAAACTGCATCAATAGCGGTACTGGGCGACCCGTTGCACCTTTGGCTGTTCCAGATAACCACGCTGTGCCAGCAACATCAAGATGTGCCCAACGATAATCACGAGTGAAACGCTCCAAGAAACACGCTGCTGTAATTGCACCGCCATAAGGTCCGCCAATATTGGCAATATCAGCAAAAGGCGAGTCGAGTAATTCTTGATACTCTTCCATCACAGGCATACGCCATACACGATCCAGTGACTGTTCACCTGCGTGTTGCAACGCTTGTGCCAGTTCATCATCGGGTGTGAATAAGCCGCTAACGACTTTCCCTAGCGCAACCACGCAAGCGCCTGTCAGTGTCGCGATATCAATCACCAACGCAGGATTAAAGCGTTTAATGTAGGTCAGGGTATCACACAGCACCAAACGACCTTCGGCATCAGTATTGAGGATTTCAATGGTTTGACCGCTCATACTGGTGACAATATCACCCGGACGAGTGGCATGGCCTGATGGCATATTTTCAGCCGCTGCAATCGCTCCCACCACATGAATCGGCAGTCGAGCTTCACAAAGCGCTTGCATGGTGCCCAATACAGAGGCAGCACCACACATATCAAATTTCATTTCATCCATGCCTAAGCCAGGTTTTAATGAAATACCACCAGTATCGAAGGTCACACCTTTACCCACAAGTACGACAGGAGCCTGCTCAATTTGGGCATTGTATTCTAGTGTGACAATACGACCTGGACGATCTGAACCTTTGCTGACCGCAAGGAAAGCATACATGCCCAAATCCGCCATTTGCTGTTCATCCAACACAGTCACTTTTAACAAGTCTGGATATTGTGCAGCAAGAGCAACTGCTTGATCGGCCAAATATTCAGGGAAACAGATATTCCCCGGACGGTTACCCAAATCACGGGCATAGCTTTGACCCGTCTGTACCGCTTGAAGCAGATTTAATTGTGATTCATCCAAAGTTGTTTGATTGGCGATCAGGTGAATGGTGTCTAGGATAAATTCATTCTTTTTCGATTTGAATTCGTCATAGCCATAAGCCGCTTGGGTGAGGCTGAGTACAAAGAGAGAATGTAAATCTGTCGGAAGGGCAGACAGATCAACGCTAATTTGTTTAAATTTATTTTGTGATGATTTGATAATGCTTTGTGCAAGTTTTGCTAATTTTGTCGCTTTCAACTCGGTACTTTTTCCAAGTCCGAGGAGTTGTGCATTGGCTTGAACGGCAATATTTGCAATCAGGGGCAAGTTTTCGTTAAATCCTGCCTTGAACTGCGTTGCATTGAGTGTTTCTTCTAGATGATTGATTTGATAAGTATTTAAGTTCTGTTGTAATTGTTCTGAATCAACCAAAATCCACAAAGATTCGCTAGACGCCTGAGCTGGGAATGCGTTTTGAAGTGTAAATTTCATTGTTTGTATAGAACCTGGTGAGCAAAAAAGAAAGAGAAGTCCATTAAACACTTTCGGATATGAGGTTGCAATCCGCAACAAGCGATAGGTTTTATATTTTTAACATTCGGGTAAACTAGCGTTACCTTCAATTGGTCTTTTTGGAAGTATTACTTTGATTATTCGGCGTTATCTCGTCAAACAAGTGGTTTCGACATCTCTCGTGGTCATTGGTTTATTAACCTTGATTATGATGGGTGGTCGTTTAATCAAGTATTTTGGCGTTGCGGCTCAAGGCCGCTTAGATGCAGGGATTTTATTTAGCATTATTGGCTACCGCCTGCCTGAGTTTTTGACGTTAATTCTTCCTTTGGGCTTCTTCATTGCATTGATGCTGGTATTTGGTCGTCTTTATGTTGACCATGAGATGGCAGTTTTAAATGGCAGCGGTGTCAGTCGGAATCAATTGGCTCGGTTATTGTTACCTATGACACTGGTGTATCTGGTGGTACAAACCAGCCTGATGCTTTGGATGGGACCATGGGGCTTAAGAGAGTTTGAAAAACTGACCAGCACCCAGGCCGTCCGAACGGGTTTTGATTTGGTGAGACCTAAAGAGTTTATTTCTTCTGGGCCATATACCATTTATGCAGGTTCATTGTCCGAAGACCGTAAGAATCTTAAAGACATTTTTTTCTACCAAAAAGCCAAGCAAGAAGATAAACCTGATGTCATGATTCTGGCCAAAGAGGCGACCCGTGTCGAAGTTGCCAATGACACGGCGAATGTTGTGGATTTGGTGCAAGGGCGCCGTTACGAGATCTATCCAAACCAGCCACGCTATACTCAGGCTGAGTTCCAGTCGTACCGTTTACGTCTGGAAAGTGATAAAGATGTAAAATTTGAAAGTGATGATGTGGAAGCCCTGCCCATGTCTAAATTATGGCAGCAACGTGATGATTCGGTGGTACGTAGTGAACTGGGTTGGCGTGTCTTCGGGCCATTTATCATCATTGTTGCCTTGATGCTTGCCGTTGCATTGTCAGAGGTGAGTCCGCGGCAAGGGCGTTATTATCGCCTGATCCCTGCTATTTTTATTTTTGCCAGTTTGATTGTGGTGATGATTGCGATTAAAACCCGAATCAGTAAAGAAGAATTAGATATTTGGGCTTATCCTGTAGTGCTTTTGGTTTATGCAATTGCTGCAGCAATTTTCGCGCGTAAACAGAAATTGGCACCAAAACTTAAGAAAAGTATTCAGCGAGTGGGGTTGTAATGTTAGCACGTCGAATAGTCGCCAAACATGTGACAAAAACCACTGTTCTCGCAATGTTGGGAACTACGTTGGTACTGTCTTTCTTGCAAGTTTTATTTACCTATCTGGGTGAGCTGGGCTCGCTAAAACCGAATTATAATGCTTGGCAAGCGTTCCTGTATGTGATGTGGGGTGCACCACATTATCTGTATGAAATTCTGCCTGTTGCGGCATTAATCGGTTCTGTTCTGGGGCTGGGGGCGCTTGCATCGAATAGTGAATTGATTGTGATGCGTTCGGTCGGCATTAGCCTCTGGCGGATTGTCGGCTGGGTGATGCGCTCAGCATTACTGTTAATCGTCCTATCTTTTGTCTTGAGCGAGTGGGTGATTCCCTATACCAATGAACAGGCACAAAGTATTAAGAAACAACGCAGTGTCGCTGCGCTGGGAGAAGTAAAAGGCTATTGGTCACGTGAAGGGCAACGCTTTATTTATATTGATTATGCCAATTCACAGGGTCAGTTGCGTAATATTCAAACCATCGATTTTGACCAGAATTATCGCTTGCAATCTTTTGTGAGCGCAGAAAAGGGACAGTTCCTTAAAGATGGAGAGTGGGTGTTATCGCAGTCCCATCAAGTCGATTTATTGGCGCAAGGTGATGCCATTAAAACTGATCATGAACAGCAGTCACTTGGTTTGGCTTTACAGCCAAAATATGTGCATATGGTGACATTAGATCCGGAAGATTTATCACCTAGCCAATTGATTAGTTTCATGCGTTATATGGAAGAATATAGTCAGGTACCCAAGACCTATGAACTGGCTTTTTGGCAGAAAATCACCGCACCGTTTTCTTTAATTACACTGGTCTTGATTGCCTGCTCCTTTATTTTTGGCCCGTTGCGCCAACAGTCGATGGGTTTCCGTTTAGTAATTGCATTATTTACTGGGTTAGGTTTCTTCTATTTACAAGATTTCTTGGGTTATGCCAGTTTGGTTTATGCACCATCTCCAGCATGGTTTGTGCTCTTGCCTGTAGTGCTGATCTTTATGATTGGTAGCTATCTGCTCTATCGGGCACGCTAATCTTGATGGACAGCCTCTATGATCGGTATTGATGAAAGCCATCGAGAGATCATAGAGAATTCGATTAAATTTCGGTAAAATAGACCGATCAAATGACAAACAGAGAGTCCATTATGACGGATGCAAATGCTGGCAAAATTCCTCACGTTCTGGTAATCATGGATGGTGTAGGACATCGTGAAGCTGTTGATGATAATGCTTTTTTAGCGGCAAAAACGCCAAATCTTACAGCGATGAAAGCCAAGCATCCAAATAGTCTAATCTCGGGCTCAGGTGAAGATGTTGGCTTGCCTGATGGTCAAATGGGTAATTCTGAAGTCGGTCATATGAATCTCGGTGCTGGTCGTGTGCTATATCAGGATTTCACCCGAATTACCAAAGATATCCGCACAGGTGCTTTTTTTGAGCATGAAGTGTTAGTGGATGCGGTTGAGAAAGCCAAAGCTGCGAAGGGTGCTGTGCATGTGATGGGCTTGTTGTCAGAAGGTGGCGTACATTCGCATGAAGACCATATTGTGGCGATGTGTGAATTGGCCTTAAAACGTGGTGCAACTGTTTATTTGCATGCCTTTTTAGATGGTCGTGATACCCCACCCCGCAGTGCAAAACCCTCATTAGAAAAATTAGATGCTTTATTTGCACAGTATCCAAATCAAGGGCGTATCGTGTCGATGATTGGTCGCTACTTTGCGATGGACCGCGATAATCGCTGGGACCGTGTTGAACAAGCCTATCGTTTAATGACGGAAGGTGAAGCAGTCCGTGTTGCTAATTCCGCAGTTGAGGGCTTGGAACTTGCCTATGCCGCGAACGAAAATGACGAATTTGTCAAAGCAACCCGCATTGGTGAAATTGCCAAAGTCCAAGACGGCGATAGCGTTGTCTTTATGAATTTCCGTGCCGATCGCGCGCGTGAAATTACCCGGGCCTTTGTGGAAAAAGATTTTGCAGGTTTTGAGCGTAAAGTCGTACCTAATTTATCGAAGTTTGTGATGCTGACTCGTTATCAAGCCAGCATTGATGCACCTGTCGCTTATATGCCAGAAGAGCTGAAAAACTCGATTGGTGAATATTTATCAGATTTAGGCAAAACCCAATTGCGTATTGCTGAAACTGAGAAATATGCACATGTCACCTTCTTCTTTAGTGGTGGTCGTGAAGATGAATATCCTGGTGAAAAACGGATTCTGATCCCGTCTCCGAATGTTGCAACTTATGATTTAAAACCAGAAATGAGTGCTTATGAAGTCACGAACGAGTTGGTGAATGCAATCAATTCAGGTGAGTTTGACCTATTGGTCGTGAACTATGCCAATGGCGATATGGTTGGACACACCGGCGTATTTGATGCTGCAGTGAAAGCAGTTGAAACGGTCGATACCTGTCTTGGTCGTGTTTATGATGCCGTGATGGCAAACAAAGGGCATATGTTAATTACTGCAGATCATGGTAATGTAGAGCAGATGCAAGACTATGACAGCGGACAAGTTCATACCCAGCATACCACTGAATTGGTGCCATTTATTTATGTGGGACCAACACAAGCAACGATTGCCGAAGGTGGTGTACTGGCTGATGTTGCGCCAACATTACTCCATTTGATGCACATTCCTGTACCTTCTGATATGCAAGGCAAGAATTTAATTACTTTAAAATAAGGTGAAGCAATGACCCAGCACAACAACATTTACCGAGCGATCTGTGCAAGTTTGTTGATGTGTTGGGGCCATAGTCTTTTTGCGGCGCCTGTAACACACGCTTCGGGATGGGGTGATGAGGCGCCTGCTCAAAATGCAGAAGTCCCGATTGAGTCGATTCAACAGTTTGTGCAGATCTATGGCATTGTCAAAGATAACTATGTTGATAAAAAATCGGATGATGCTTTATTTCAACAAGCAATTAAAGGTCTGGTCAGTGGTCTGGATCGTTATTCCCGTTATTTATCTGCAGAAGAATATCGCCAACTGATTCAATATACAGAAGGTGATCTCGCCTCCGTCGATTTTAATTTAAATTATGATGCCCATGCCAAGTCTTGGCAGATTCAAGATTTAAAAGCAGGTTCGGACTCGAGCAAGTTGGGTCTGCACAATGGGCAAGTGATTCTCAAGGTCGATAATCAGGAACTGAAGAGCTTAAACCAAGATCAGGTTCAAGGTTTACTTTACGGTTCAATCGGTAGCACTTTACAGATACAGCCAGACAATAATAGCAGTACGGTGATTTTGGTTCGCAATAAAAAAGTTGAAACTGATATAGAACCTGTTCTGTTACACAATCAGGTCTTGGTGCTGAAAATACGTGTTTTTCAACAAGATACTGCCAATGAAATTAAACGTTTGATTGAAGAGTATAGTTCTACCAAGCTAAAAGCGGTGGTATTTGATTTGCGTAATAATCCAGGTGGTTTACTTTCGGCTTCGGTTGAAGCGGCCGATTTATTTTTAAACCAAGGGATTATTGTCACCACTAAAAGCCGTTCAGAAGGCGATCAGCAATTCCAAGCGTTACCCTCTAATGAATTTCAGAACATGAAATTAGGCATTTTGATCAATCGACGTTCCGCTTCTGCGGCTGAGGTTTTTACCGCAGCAATGAAGGAACATAAACGTGCTTGGGTGGTGGGTGAGACCAGTTATGGTAAAGGCGTGGTACAAAAGCTCTTTCCTTTACCGAGCGGTGCGGCGTTACAAATGACGGTTTCGCATTACTACACGCCCAATGGCAATATGATTGAAGGGCAAGGGATTCAACCCAATCAAATTGTTCCCTTAACAGCAGAAATGAAAGAGGATGCTTACCTCGAACATGTAACTGACTTGGTATTGAAAAGTCGTTATTAAAAAAACATTTTTAAAAATAAGGCCCCTGAAAATCGGGGCCTTGTTTTTGGTTATTCTTCGTCTTCGGTATCCAAGCCGAATTTTTTCAGCCGATAACGTAACGAACGGAAAGTCATACCTAACTTTTTCGCTGCTAACGTCCGATTCCAATGGGTCAGGTTGAGTGCATTGAGGAGAATTTCTTTTTCAATATTTTCTAAATAACGCTCCAAGCCTTCAGGTGGAAGTTTTTTCGAGCTCAGTGTCGTGCTGGCAGAATGTTGAACTGGTTCAGCTTCTTCTGCAGGCGTAGCCGAAAATGAAGCGGCTGGATTGGCCAGTGTGCTCCGCAAAGGCGCGGTCTGTAAATGTGCCAAATCAATGTTGTCATCATCACTAAGGGTAATGGCACGCTCAATAATATTGCGTAATTCCCGCACATTCCCAGGGAAATACTGTTGCAACAAAAATTGTTCAGCACGTGTAGAGAGCGATTTTGCGGGTAGATCCCATTCTTGGCTAATCTTTTGAATAAAGTGGTTGGCCAACAGCAAAATATCTTGCCCACGCTCACGTAAAGGTGGCAGTACGATATCCATCACATGAATACGGAAGAACAAATCTTGACGGAAGCGGCCTTGCTGAACCAACAGCTCTAAATCTTGATGACTGGCACTAATCACACGAAAATCTACATCAATTTCTTGATCCGAACCCACTGGACGAATTTTCTTTTCCTGAACAGCACGCAGCAGTTTGACCTGCATATTTAACGGTAATTCAGCAATTTCATCTAAAAATAAACTACCACCGTGAGCAGACAGAATTAAGCCTTGCTTATCCTGAGTTGCGCCTGTGAAGCTACCTTTTTTGTGTCCAAACAGCTCACTTTCCATCAACTCGGTTGGAATTGCACCACAATTGATGGCAATAAAAGGCCCTTCACTGCGATTACTTAGGCGGTGCACAAGATTCGCTACCACTTCTTTACCTGTGCCTGACTCACCAGTAATGAACACTGGGGCTTGGGAGCGTGCAATTTTCTTTAAAGCAATGCGCAGTTGTTGAATGGGTGCGGAACGTCCGATTAATAGCTTGTTTTCTAAGGCTGTTTCTGCTGCTTCTTGCTCAGGCTGCGGACGGTTCAGTGCTTTCTGGATCAGTTGATCCAAATGCATTTGGTTGACAGGTTTGCTGACAAAATCGAATGCACCTGCTTTGAGTGCAGCAATCGCGATATCCATATTGCCATAAGCTGTTAATACGGCAATTGGCGTGTTGGGATAGTTTTGAGTTACATGTTTGACCAGATCCAAACCATTTCCATCAGGAAGATTTAAATCTGTTAAACAGGCATCATACTGGAATTCAGTAAAGAATTTTTTAGCCTGTTCGACCCGATAGGCGAGATGTGTTTTAATGCCCATCCGCGCCAGCGTCATCTGCATTAAAAGACATAAATCTTCTTCGTCGTCTACCAATAAGACGAGTGGTTGTTTTGTTGCCATTTCCCCGAGAAACCTAATCTAATCAATGAATTTTTGAGCATTCAATCCTGAAGCATGCTCCTTGTTGTCGCTCTATATAGGTGAGCTTTGCATGATTTGCCTCACAAAAAGTATGAGACAGGTACAATCCTAAACCAGTTCCTTTAATTTCGGTACTAAAAAATGGTTTGAATAGCTGAGAAATATCTCGTTTTGAGACACCCGTCCCAAAATCGATGACATCGATACAGCTTCGTCCATCTTTTAGCTGGACTTCAACTTCAATATAAGGAGCATCGGTCGAATTATGTCGTAATGCATTTCGAATTAAATTAATCAGCACTTGGCGTAATTGTTTTTCATCAAAGAGAATGCTGAGTTGTTCCGTCTGTTTTAGTTGAATACGATGTTTGGCATCGGCAAGATCTTCATTCAGCAAACTTTCCAAGAAAGGGCTGAGCTCAATGATTTGAGGCTCTGTTGGCTTATTGCGTGCCATGGCGAGTGTATCTTGCACAATATTATCAATGCGTTTGGCTTGCTTGCTGATCATGTGAGACAGCATGTTCAGTTGGTGGGTGTCGCTGTCTTTTAATAAACTATTGGCCTGTACAATAGCCGCCAATGGATTGCGAATTTCATGGGCAATACTGGCAGAAAGTTGACCCAAGGCGGCCAGTTTGAGCTGTTGAACTTGTTGTGTCAGTTTTTGTGCATCTTTTAAAACTAATAATACCAGGGCTTGTTCTGGTACAAGCAGGTGTTTGACCCGAACATTGATGGTATAGGGGCTCTGTTGTGACTCAAAACTGAACTCTTCACCATCTTCCAGATTGCTGAATTGGATCAATTCAAACAAGTCAGGCTGTAATTTGATCAGTGGTGTCTTTTCCAAAGAGGTCGGCAGATGAATCCCTAACAGGGTATTGGCTGCAGGATTGGTTAAAACAATATGATTGCTTTCATCAAGAACCAAATAGCCGTCTTCAATCTGTTCAAGAATATAGCGGTTAATATTCTGTAGTTGATGAATCTCGATTGACTGATTGAATGTCAGGGTTTCTAAGATTTTAAAGCGTTGTACGGCAATGCGGCCAATGGCATGCACAACGAAAAACAAAAAGGCTAGAAAAATACTATTGCTGAGATGCGTTAAATTATTGGCATCAAAGAAGTCACCTAAAAAGCGTTGGTAAACTACCATGATGACTGCAAATAAAGTAATGATCAGTGAAAGATGTGCATTGAGTAAAATCGCAGAAGAAAAAATAATAATGACATAAAGTAGGCTCAACTGCAGATTAGGGCCACCCGAAGCAAACGTAATTAAACTGAGACCAATTACGTCGATTAGAAAAATAAAAATCAGTTGCTTCGAGGTCTGTATCGGAACAAGCTGTAGTAAAGCGAGCTGAAAGATATTGAATGCGATATAGCAAATTAAAGTATAGAAATATAAAAAGGGGTAAACATAATTACCCGAAAGTTGCTCGGCAGTCAGTAAATAAATTAAAAGCAGGCTAACGGCAATAATAAGCCGATAGCCACTATACCAAACGCCTAACCGATAGATGGTCTGAGAGACCGATGTTGCTATTTTCCCTAACATAGGCGATGACTATTATTCTAGATGTATTAAGGTTTAATGAGGCCATAACGAATCGCAAGATGAGTTAGCTTGACGTCACTGTCAATTGCCAATTTTTCAAAAATACGATAGCGATAAGTATTTACGGTTTTCACGCTGACAAATAGTTTGTCTGCAATTTCTTGTGCACTGATACAATTGACGACCATCATCGCCACTTGCATTTCACGTTCTGACAAGGCATCAAATGGAGATTGCTGGGTATCTGAAAGATAAGAGCTGGCGAGCTGTTCAGCAATATCTGCACTGAAGTATTTTCCGCCCTGCATCACTTTATTAATGGCGCGCACCATTTCTGTAATAGGTGCCCCTTTGGTGATATAGCCTTTTGCACCGGCTTTCAAGAGCAAAGACGGGTAGGGTTCTTCCGCAAGACCACTGACTGCAATCACTTTAGTTTCAGGTACACTTTGCAACAAGCGACGGGTCGTTTCAACACCGCCTATACCTGGCATATTAACATCCAAGAGCACCACTTGAGGGTGTTTCTGACGCACCAAAGCAATCGCTTCTTCCCCCGATTCTGCTTGTCCAATCACCTCTACATCAGGGTGGTCTTCCAACATACGACAAATCCCTGTGCGCACGAGTTCATGATCATCAACAACGAGAACAGTGATCAAGAAGACCTCCTTTTTTTCAAAAAAACTGGTTTTTTGTTACATAAAGCAAAATTAGCTTGCAATGAAACGACAAAATTAGCAATCCTATTCTTCGTTTTTAGCGAATAGTTGTACACAATTGTGTCTATAAAAGCTTTACCCGATTTGTTCAAATGTAAGGCATAATGGTGTTAAGCGCAAATGTGCAGCGTCCTGAGTTGAGTATTGTGTCGTGAAAAATTCTAAAAAATCTATCATGCATGTTTTAAGCATGTCTATCTTGTTGGCCTGGAGCTCAACAAGTTTTGCTGAACTGGTTGTGAATAACAATCCAGCTTCTTCGCGTGTGAGCGGTTCAGCTTCGATGAATTGGTCTGCAAGTGATGCTAGTCAGTTGATGGAAGATGATGATCCGCTAGAAATTAGTCCGCAAGGTTCAACGTCTGTTACCACAACTTTGCGTAATGGTAGTTCGTCAACCATCACCTCTTCAACGGCGCCACAGTCGTCGACACAAATTCGCGATACTTTCGGGTATAGCAGCCAACCTTCAGTCAATGCACGTGCTGCCTTGGTGATGGATGCACAGACCGGCGAGGTGCTGTACAGTAAAAACAGCAACATGTCGGTTCCAATTGCGTCGATTACTAAATTGATGACTGCTGTGGTGACTGCTGATGCGCGCTTAAACATGTCAGAAGAAATCACGCTGGAATCGATTGATTTCGCTGGTGCAGGTGGCAAGAATTCAAGTTCGACCTTACGCGCGGGCGATACCATGAATCGTGCAGAAGCACTTTTATTTGCTTTGATGAAGTCTGAAAATCCTGCGGCGGCCGCTTTAGCGCGGACTTACCCAGGTGGACGTCCAGCCTTTGTTGCAGCAATGAATGCCAAAGCGAGGCAATTGGGCATGACGTCTACACGTTATGCTGAATCTACAGGTTTAGATCCGCACAATGTTTCATCTGCACGTGATTTAGGGATTCTGGTCAGTACTGCTTCGCAATATGGTTTGATTCGCCAATTTTCAACCACGCCAACCTATGATTTCAATTTAGGTTATCGTGTACTGAAATCAAATAATACCAATGCATTGGTTCGTAATGGTGGCTGGAACATTAACCTGTCAAAAACAGGCTATATCAATGAAGCGGGACGTTGTGTCGTCATGCACACCACGGTGAATTCACGTCCAGCTGTTGTTGTCTTATTGGGTGCACCAAGCTCACAAGCTCGTAATAGTGATGCAACCAACCTATTGACATGGTTAAGCAGTTTGCCAAAACGCGTTTAATCTAGATGAATGTTAAAAAAAGCTCTTCTGTTATGAAGAGCTTTTTTTATGCGTGCTACAAAGAATACAGCTTGTATTCAGATAAAAAAACCAGTTGCGAGCAACTGGTTTTTTTACTTGCAAAGTTATGCTTACATATTTGAAAGAATTGAATCTTTCACTTGATCCATGGTGGCATCAATTGACAGCATCACCGCATCAGCACATTGCTTGATTGCAGTATCTGGGTCTTTTAAGCCATTACCCGTTACGGTACATACGATCACTGAACCCTCAGCAATTTTGCCTGCTTTAAGATCACGGATTGCGCCACCAATTGACGCAGCAGAAGCAGGTTCAACAAACACACCCTCGTACATTGAGAGGAGGCGTTGTGCTTCTAAAATTTCAGCATCAGTCAGTTCATCAAACCAACCTTTAGAATCACGTACCACAGCTTTGGCATGGTTCCAGCTTTGTGGATTACCAATACGAATCGCTGTTGCAACCGTTTCAGGGTTCTCCACTGGTGCACCACGTAAGAATGGCGCAGCACCAGAGGCTTGATAACCCACCATAGTCGGTAAACCTTCTGGTTTAGGACCTGTGAATTGATCTGTCGCAGCATCATAAATCACTTGTTCAAACTGATCTGCTGGCTGGTTGGCAACCGCTTCGGTATAACCCATCCAGTGTGCAGTGATGTTCCCCGCATTACCCACTGGTAAGCAGTGATAATCAGGCGCACGGCCAAGCGCTTCTACGATTTCATAAGCAATGGTTTTTTGACCTTGCAAACGGTAAGGGTTGATTGAGTTTACAATCGTTACTGGTGCCTGATCTGCAACTTCTTTGACCAAACGCATACCATCATCAAAGTTACCGCGGATTTGCATGGTAATCGCACCATACATCATTGCTTGCGCCATTTTACCCATGGCAATTTTGCCTTCTGGGATCAGGACGAATGCTTTAATGCCTGCACGTGCTGCATAAGCCGCTGCCGCTGCCGAAGTATTACCTGTAGAGGCACAGATAATTGCTTTAGAGCCTTCTTCAACTGCTTTGGTCACCGCCATGGTCATACCACGGTCTTTAAATGAACCAGTCGGGTTCAGACCTTCGTATTTCACATAGATTTCGACGTTTTTGCCAATAATACGTGGAATGTTCTCGAGTTTAATTAGTGGAGTATTACCTTCACCTAAAGAAATTGCACGTGTAGTTGCAGACACGGGTAAACGGTCACGGTAACGATCTACAAGACCAGTATAACGATTGGCATTCGACATGATGGTGTTCCAATATAAGGTAGAGAGAAAATCCCTCCCAACCTCCCTTTTCCAAAGGGAGGAGTTCCCCCTCTTTATTGAGGGGTGAGGGGAGATTTAAACTGATTAACTATCGAGCGATTCTAAACGAATTCTTACGATTTCGCCACGAATTGCAGGTAATGCTTGAATTTGTGCAAGTGCTTCATCCATTTTTGATTCAACAATCGGATCTGTCAAAATTACGATTGGAATCAAGTCTTTCAAGCGTGATTGCTGCATGATGGCATCAATACTAATACCAGCACGGCTGAGAATGGTTGTGACATCTGCCAAGACACCGGTCTGATCTTCAGCATTGAGACGAATATAATAACCTGTGGTCATTTCTTCGCGGCTTAAGATTGGCACATTGGTCAGTGCTTCAAAGGCAAGCTGAGGAATAGTACCTGCACCATCTTCGGTATAAGAAATATCACGCACGATATCAATGACATCGGCAACTACAGCTGAGGCAGTTGGGCCTGCACCTGCGCCTGCACCATAATATAAGGTTGGGCCGACCGCATTGGCTTGAACCAATACCGCATTTTTCACGCCATTGACGTTGGCGATGAGCTCTTCCGCAGGGATCAGCGTTGGGTGAACACGTAATTCAATACCGTGTTCGGCACGACGTGCAATACCTAAATGCTTAATGCGGAAACCAAGCTCTTCTGCATATTTAACATCTTGAGCGGTGATTTTGCTGATGCCTTCGGTATAGACCTTATTAAACTGTAATGGAATACCAAAAGCACATGACGCCAGAATGGTAAGTTTGTGCGCAGCATCAATCCCTTCTACATCAAAGGTTGGATCTGCTTCGGCATAGCCCAGTTCTTGCGCTTCTTTTAATACATCTTCAAAAGCACGACCCTTTTCGCGCATTTCAGTCAGAATGAAGTTGCCTGTGCCATTAATGATGCCTGCAAGCCATTCAATATGGTTTGCTGCAAGACCTTCACGAATCACTTTAATAATTGGAATCCCGCCTGCAACCGCTGCTTCATAAGCGATTTGCACGGCATTGTCTTCAGCCGCTTTAAATAATTCATTGCCATGTTCAGCAAGTAAGGCTTTGTTTGCGGTGACAACTTGTTTGCCATGTTTAATGGCTTCCATGATGACTTCATAGGCAGGATGAATCCCTCCCATGACTTCAACCACAACATCAACATCAACTTGACGTACGATGTCCATCAAGTCATCACTTTGTTTGATTCCTTCGAGTTGTAAATCTGGACGTGGACGGCGTGTGCCTACGTGTGTAATTTGAATTTCTCGACCGGTACGGCGTTTAATTTCCGCAGCATTTTCTTGTAGTAATTTAAGGGCTCCACCACCTACAGTACCAAGACCGAGTATCGCCAGACGAACTGGTTTCACGTCACACTCCATTATATTCAATCATTTTAATGAAGCTTGATCATAGCTAAAAAAGTGCGCAGACACTAGGGTCTGTTGTCACTTTATAAATGAATTGCGTTGATGGCTGAAAATCCTTCAGACTAGGCATGAAACGTAGGGAGTGACATTCCCTTGCCAAGTTTCATAACGACGTATGAGGGAGTTTTAGCCACAACCCTGTGGGACAGGGAGATTTTTGGCACTTCTGCGTTATCTTGCGCAACTTTAGCCGTTGCTCATTATTTAGAGAGACTAAATTTCACAATCCATGCCTTGTATCGCCTAAAAATCTCCTCTGTCGCAATCATGGATAAAGTGGTAACAGACCTTATCCCGATCATCTTTAATCTGTCGCCCGAGTCTTTGTTATTTTGCGGTGTTATTTTCGCTTATTTGTTTAAGCGTTGTACGATTTCTTCAGGGGTCATATAGCCACCTAAATACTCACCATCGACGTTATAGATTGCAGGTGTGCCATTGACCCCCATGTTTAAGCCCAATTGATATTGGTCACGTACTGGGTTTTTACATTCTGCCGCCGAAACGGGTAAGCCTTTGGCTGCTTGGTCAAAGGCAGCCTTACGGTCTTGGCTACACCAGATGGCTTGCATGGTTGGCATGAATTGTTCACCACGTGGCCATGCGATGTAACGGACTTCAATGCCTTTGGCATTAATTTCTGCTAAATGTTCATGCAGTTTATGGCAATAAGGGCAGCTCGAATCAGTAAATACATAGATCACATGCTTGGCTTTACCGCCCTGTGCAGGGTAAACAATCAGATCTTCGGTTTTCAGCGCCGCTAAATGTTTTTTATTTTCGGTTGCTTGTAAGGCATCACTGACATTATGCAGTTGTTTGTCGCCTAAACGAACCACATCCCCTTGGATAATGTATTGACCGTCAGCAGTTGCATAAACGGAACCCATGCCTTCGAGGCTGATCCAGTATAAGTTTGGAACTTCAGTTTTCTTCACCGCAAGAATCTTGGCATTGATATTGGCGGTTTTGAAATGTTTTTCTAAGGTAGAGACTAAACGCTGCTGTGCATTGCGCTCATTTAAGGTTGAAGCTTCACCTGTCGCAGGTGCACTTGCTGTGAGTGCATCTTGTTTTTGTGCTGAGTTTTCTTTTGAGCAAGCACTGACTAATAATGTTGATGCTAATGTACAAGCAATTACAAGCTGAGACCGAGTAAACAACATATAGAACCTTTTTTGTACGAATTCATTTGTATAAGGGGCCTAGCATAACAAAAAAAATGAATTACTTCGTTAAATCTTGCATAGGCTCTGTGAACGGAATCAAATTTTAGCGGGCTCCTCGATAAAAGGTGGTTTTATCCCCGTGGGTGGTATTTGCCATGTAACGCCTGCATGCGATGTTGTGCGACATGGGTATAGATTTGTGTGGTGGAAAGATCACTGTGTCCAAGTAACATTTGTACTATGCGCAGATCCGCACCGTGATTAAGCAAGTGGGTGGCAAAGGCATGACGTAGGGTATGCGGGGAGAGCTCTGCTTGGATATTGGCCTGTAAGGCGTAACGTTTAATTGCATACCAGAAATTTTGTCGACTCATGATGCCGCCATGCTGGGTTAAAAACAGGTAATCAGTGTTACTTTTATACAGATGTGGACGTGATTCAACTAAATATTTTTCAATCCAGTCACAGGCAAATTGTCCCAATGGTACGAGGCGCTCTTTATTACCTTTTCCCGTGATTCGTACAAAGCCCTGTTTTAAATTGATCAGTTCCAAACGTAAATTGAGTAATTCGGAAACGCGTAAACCACAGGCATACAGAACTTCAAACATGGCCCGGTCACGTAAGCCTAAAGCTGTGTTGATGTCAGGTGCATTGATCAATGCTTCTACATCTTGTTCAGATAAATCCTTGGGCAAAGCACGTCCAATTTTAGGAGAATGGTGGTTGGCAACCGGATTATCGTCGCGTAGCTTTTGTTCTCTTAAAAACTTATAAAACTGTCTTAACGCAGATAGGCAACGTGCAATTGAGCGTGGGCTTTTACCCGCTTTGGTGAGTGCAATCAGCACATCGGCGATGTCGTCACTGGACCATTGCGGTAATGCTGCTGTTGGATGTAATTCACTACATTGGATCAGATCGGACAAATAGGCATTACGGGTATGTGGGCTCACTGTTTGAGCCACCAGATAATCCCGAAAACCCTGTAAAAAACTCAAATGTTCCGGGATATGGATTGCAGCAGGAATACGTGGCTTTTTATTTAACATAGGATGTTGAAAGCTTGGCTAGGTGAAAATTGGAGGTCAATATTTTGGGCCGAGTATGACCCTGATTTATTTTTGATTGTCTTGCACTGTAAAAGAAAAATGATTTGTTGTCGATCTGTCACAGCGGTAAATGCCACTGAGATTGGTTTTGGTAATTATTCTCATTTGCTTGTATACTAGCAAAAAAGGGTTAAGGGTTAGAAGCGGTGCGATTGTCAGCATTAAAAGTCAAGCAAACAGCGATGATTACCAAAGTCAATCGCGTGGTCGATGAGACAGAACAGCCAGATTTAGTTGCAGTTCGTTTAGAAAGTTTAGGCTTTGTGCCGGGTACGCAAGTACAGGTGGTTACCAAGGGGGTCTTTGGTGGAGATCCAATTCTAATCCAGCTCGGTTTTACGCGTTTTGCGTTACGAAAAGCGGAAGCGGATAAAATTGAAATTCAACTTGAAGGAGCACCTGCATGAGTGATGCGTTACGTGTTGCCCTTGTGGGAAATCCAAACTGTGGTAAGACATCTTTATTTAACCATTTAACCGGTACACGCCAAAAAGTTGCCAACTATGCGGGTGTCACCGTTGAACGCAAAGTCGGGCATTTTCAGCTCCCTTCTGGAAAAGCAGTGCGTGTCCTGGATTTGCCAGGCACCTATAGCCTTCAGGCCACCAGTCCTGATGAAGAAATTACCCGTGATGTTTGTCGAGGTAAAATTGCGGAAGAAGGGCAACAAGATGCTTTTTTGTGTGTGGTGGATGCAACTAACTTAAAACTACATCTTGGTTTGGTGCTGGAAATTATTGAGTTGGGTCGCCCTATCCTTGTGGTTTTGAACATGATGGATGAGGCACGTCGTCGTGGTATCCAGATCAATACGCAAAAGCTTTCTGAGCGTCTTGGCGTACCAGTGGTTGAAACGGTTGCAGTACGCAGTTCAGGTATCGAAAATTTATTGCATGCTCTTGATCAAGGCAAGTATGCGATTCCTCAGACTGAACTCAGTGGTCTGGCAGGCAGTTCACATCAAAAAATTGAAGCGATTTTTAAAGATGTCGTGAACTTTGTTGATCAGGAAGACAAGCGTACCGATTTTCTGGACAAGATTTTTTTACATCCAGTGTTGGGCTTGTTGAGTCTGGCGATCATGATGTTTATCGTTTTCCAAGCGGTGTTTTCATGGGCTGAACCATTTAAGGGCGCAATCGAAGATGGTGTGGTGCCTTGGTTGGGCGAATGGTTGACAGAAACGATTAGCCATCCTGTACTACAAAGTTTATTGGTTGACGGTGTGCTGGCTGGTGCAGGAACCGTGATTGCGTTCTTACCGCAAATTTTAATTTTATTCTTCTTTATTCTGGTTCTGGAAGAATCTGGTTATCTGCCTCGTGCGGCATTTTTACTGGATAAGTTAATGTTTAAAGCAGGGTTAAGTGGTCGTTCTTTTATCCCGTTGTTATCGAGTTTTGCCTGTGCAATTCCAGGGATTATGGCAACCCGTAGTATTAGTGATCCACGTGATCGTTTTACCACGATCATGGTTGCACCTTTGATGACCTGTTCTGCGCGCTTACCTGTTTATGCCCTGTTGATTGGTGCATTTATTCCAAGTGAAACCGTACTGGGTATTTTCAATTTACAAGGTCTTGTACTGTTTGGTTTATACATGGCTGGTATTGTGAGTGCGCTGTGTGTTGCGTTTGTGATGAAGTTTTTGCAAAAAGACAAAACACAGCATGCGTTGCTGATGGAGTTACCAAGTTACCGTTTCCCTGATATGAGAAGTGTTGCAATTGGTCTATTAGAGCGCGCAAAAATTTTCTTACGCCGCGTTGGTGGCATTATTGTGGCATTGACGATCATTTTGTGGTTCCTGTGTACCTTCCCGCAAGCACCGGAAGGGGCGACACAGCCTGCGATTGATTATAGTCTGGCGGGGATGCTTGGGCATTTATTGCATCCAGTTTTTGCCCCCTTAGGTTTTAACTGGCAAATTGTAGTGGCATTGATTCCAGCCATGGCGGCACGTGAAGTTGTAGTTGCTGCTTTGGGCACAGTCTATGCCTTATCAGGAGCAGATGATGATGCTGTTGCGCAAGGTTTGACGCATCTGATCAGTGCGGATGGCTCGGGTTGGTCCTTAGCAACAGGCTTGTCATTATTGGTTTGGTTTATCTATGCGCCACATTGTTTAGCTACTTTAGCAACGGTACGCCGTGAAACAGGTTCATGGAAGCATGTGGCAGTCATGACGGTATATCTGTTTGGTTTGGCTTATTTAATGTCGTTCTTCACCTACCAAATTGCATCACGCATTTGGGGCTAAGAAAACTCACCTCTCTTTAAAAAGGGAGGAAACCATTGGAGAGAGGCTTATGTTTGAGTACTTGATTGTTGCTGTGTTGGTGCTGTGGAGTGCTGTTGTAGTCTTTAAGAAGGTGTTTCCTCAAACAGCAAGTTCAGTATTTCTAGCTCTGTCAAACCTTTGCCAGCGGTTAGGTTGGCAACGTTTGGCAACGTGGTTAAAACCTAAAATGGCAGTGGGCTGTGGTGGTGGTTGCGGTTGCTCAACCGATGAGGCTGAAACCAAAAAGCCAGAAACTATTCAAACGGTCAAATGGCGTTAATATTAAAAAGATTGCCCATCATTTGATGGGCAATCTTTTTGGAATAAAAAAAAGCTAACTTCATACAAATCATTTAGCTTAAACACAAATGATTGTATTGGCTTAGGACGATTGCTGACATCATTTCCTCTAGTTTTGTACATCAATATTTATAAAAACGGATTATCACGGTGTTCATGTCTTATCTTGCTGGATTTATGCTTATCGTGAGAGTGCTGAATTTAAATGCTGGTAACAGGGCTTTAAGCCTGTGGATTAGGGGGGCTTGGTTTTATTAGGGATTCGCTTTTTTATATAGATTTAAGTTTTTACGCACGGACACAAAAAAGATTGAATAAAACTAAAACTGAAAAAGCATTTAAAACAGTAAAGTGCTAACATTTTTGCCATTCTGTGATCTGCAAAAAATGGGGCAAAAATGTTAATACAGCGTGGCGGGTTGAAAGTTGTGGCTGGCTTGGGAATTTCGGGGGTGTCGGCGGTTAACTTTCTGCATGAGCAAGGCTACCAAGTTGCAGTAACAGACTCGCGTGCGACTCCGCCGGGCCATGATCAAATTCCTTCAACTGTACGGACCAGTTTTGGCAAATTAGATACGGAACTGTTATTACAAGCAGAAGAAATCATTCTCAGTCCAGGGCTTGCACCGCAACTTCCGGAAATTCAGCAAGCGATTGAAAAAGGCATTCCAGTGGTTGGCGATATTCAATTACTACGCCGTGCCACAGAAGTTCCCATTGTTGCGATTACAGGCTCAAATGCAAAAAGCACCGTTACCACCTTAATGGGGTTGATGGCGCAAGAAGCGGGTAAAAAGGTTGCTGTGGGGGGGAATCTCGGACGTCCTGCATTGGATTTACTCAAAGACAAGCCAGAACTACTAATTTTAGAGCTATCAAGCTTTCAACTTGAAACCACATCACATTTGAATGCAGAGGTTGCTGTGGTGTTGAATATGAGTGAAGACCATCTGGATCGTCATGGTGATATGCTGGGCTATCACAAGGCCAAACACCGTATTTTCCAAGGCGTGAAAAAAGTGGTGTATAACCGTGATGACAACCTGAGTCGCCCTTTAGTTCCTGATGCAACAGCGATGCAAAGCTTTGGTTTGAATGCCCCAGACCTAAATCAGTACGGCGTGTTGCGCGATGCGGATGGCAGTATGTGGTTAGCGCGTGGCCGTGAGCGTTTACTTAAGACCTCTGAAATGTATATTCAAGGCATGCACAACGTTGCCAATGCTTTGGCGTGTTTGGCATTGGGTGAGGCGATTGGTTTGCCAACGGCATCTATGCTAGAAACCTTAAAGCATTTTAAAGGATTGGAACATCGTTGCGAGTATGTCGACACAATTGATGGTGTGCGCTATTACAATGATTCTAAAGGTACCAATGTCGGTGCAACCCTGGCCGCGATTGATGGCTTGGGGGTAGCAATTGAAGTGAAAAAAGGTAAGCTGGCTTTGATTTTAGGTGGTCAAGGCAAAGGTCAAGACTTTAAACCTTTGCGTGAAGCCATTCAGAAATATGTGAAATCTGTTATTTTGATTGGTGAAGATGCAGCGGTGATTGAGCAAGCGATTCAGGGTGCGACAGCCATTCAGCATGCACAGAGTTTAAAAGAAGCGGTGGCATTGGCACAGAAAAATACGCAAGCTGAAGATGTCGTATTGCTCTCACCAGCGTGTGCCAGCTTTGATATGTTTAAAAGTTACAATGATCGTGGACAGCAATTCGTGGCATGCGTCCATGCGTTGAATGACAAGAACAACTAGGAACAGAATTATGGCGGATTTAGCCCCAAATACGGTGCAAAAGATTTCGCAATTGCTCAATCGTTTGCCCAAGCTGCCCGCAGAAATGACGGCACGAAATATTCTGATCTTTTGTGTGATTGCATTACTGTGTTTCGGTTCGGTCATGGTCGCGTCGGCTTCAATGCCCTATGCGGAATATATTCATGAAAGCCCATTTTATTTCCTGATTCGTCACGGCATTTCAATTGTCGTGGCAGCGGTGGTCGCATTCCTGACGTATCGGGTGTCATTGAATCTGTGGTTTAAAAATGCCTTTCCATTATGGCTCATTACTATTGTGTTGCTATTGGCGGTGTTGGTGGTGGGTTCCGAAGTGAACGGGGCGCATCGTTGGATCAAGGTCGGTGGTTTTACCTTGCAGCCGACTGAAATTGCCAAGATTGTGATGGCGATTTTCACTGCAGATTACGTGGTACGCCGTGCTAAAGAGGTGCGAACGCACTGGAAAGGTTTATTGCGTCTGAGTGGTGTGATGGCTTTAACCGTGGGGTTTATCGTAGCCGAGCCTGACTTGGGGGCAACCGTCGTTATCGTGTTAATGATGGTGGGGGTGTTCTTCTTGGCGGGGGCACCTGCCACGCAGTTCTTGATCATGCTGGGTGCAATCTTTGCAGGTGTCAGTGCACTGATTATCTTTGAACCGTTCCGTTTCCAGCGTTTGATTTCATTTACCAACCCATGGGCTGATCCATTGGGTGTGGGTTATCAGCTTTCCAATGCCTTGATGGCCTTTGGTCGTGGTGAATGGTTTGGAACTGGCTTGGGTCATAGTGTGCAGAAGCTTTCTTATTTGCCTGAAGCCCATACCGACTTTATGCTGGCGGTTTTAGGGGAAGAGTTCGGTTTCTTTGGTGTGACGGTGGTGATGCTGCTGTCTTTTACCATGTTGGCTTGTTGTATTCGTATTGGTCATCGTGCTTTACAGCATAATTATTTACGTGCTGGTTATTTGGCCTACGGGATTAGCATCATTTTCCTGATGCAGATTCTGGTAAATGCGGGCATGAACATGGGGCTAATGCCAACCAAAGGTTTGACTCTGCCTTTCATTAGTTATGGTGGTACATCATTGATGATGTGTGCTGCGATGATCAGTTTAATCCTGAAAATTGATGCATCGACACAAGAGCTGAACCCTGTGAAAGAAGAGTCGAATTTCTAGGATATTCAAACAAATAAAAAAGCCCTGTCATGATGCAGGGCTTTTTTATTGCTTATAAATAGGTACCAGTTAAATGAATGCCTTTCGGAATTAAATTCACATCCCACTGCTGCACGGCCTGTTGTAGCATGATACGTGGCTGATCCAGTTCAACAGATGCTTGTCCCAAAGCTAGAATAGCCTGATGCAGAAGTTCGGGCGCTTGGCTGATATCAAGGGCTTGTGCCAGATTTTGTTTAGACAGTTTTTGGCCCTGATCATTCATAGCCAGCGGGAGATGCATATAACTTAGGGCAGGATAATTGAGTAAAGACCCTAGCCAGATTTGTCGAGCTGTATTGTCGAGTAGATCTGCACCACGCACCACATGGGTAATGCCTTGCAGATAATCATCGACCACCACTGCCAATTGATAGCTGATAATGCCATCACGACGCTTTAATACAAAATCACCAAGCTCATGCTGTAAGTTAGAACATTGTCGACCTTGTAAACGGTCCTCAAAACAAATCTGTTGATCAGTAACCTTTAAGCGAATCGCTTGATCAGTAAACGCTAAATTTAAATCGCGGCAAGTCCCGGCATAGATATGATTGGAACCCAGCATTTTACGGGTACATTGGCAGGCATAAATCGCATCGAATTGCTTGAGTTGCTCAAGCACCTGCTCATAGATCTCGAAACGATCTTTTTGAAAAATAATCTCTGCATCGGGTTCAAATTGAAAGGCATCGAGACATGCGAGAATATGTGTTTCGCTATCGGGATAAATGCGGGGGATATCGGTATCTTCAATTCGAACCAGCCAGTGGCCGTGATGGGCTTTGGCATCGCAATAACTGGCAACTGCGGTGAGCAGGGAGCCAAAATGCAAGGGGCCGGTTGGCGATGGCGCAAATCGTCCTATATAAGACATAAAGATTAAATGGTCGTGTGTTTTTAATCTTCCCCCAGACCCCTCCTTTATAAAGGAGGGGAGTACTCGAACATTATAAGTTTCTAAATTCTCAGTACTCCTCCCTTTTTAAAGGGAGGTTGGGAGGGATTATTAACCGTTGTTTTGCTTTTCTTTGATTTCAGCCAAAGTTTTGCAATCGATACATAATGTTGCAGTTGGACGAGCTTCTAAACGACGTAAGCCAATCTCGATACCACACGTTTCACAGAAACCATAGTCTTCGTTTTGAATCGCTTCAATCGATTGTTCGATTTTACGAATGAGTTTACGTTCACGATCACGTGTGCGTAGCTCAATTGCAAATTCTTCTTCTTGCGTCGCGCGGTCATTGACGTCTGGCAATGCGCTCGATTCGTCCTGCATCGTATTTAAAGTACGATCAACCTCAGACATTAACTCTGCTTTCCAGGCATTTAAAATTTGGCGGAAATGCTCAAGTTGTCCTTCAGACATATATTCTTCATTTTTCTTCGGCTGATAAGGGGCAATTCCAAACAGACTAGCAGTTGTACCACCTTCTGAAGCCTTCGGTTTGGTTTTACGGACACGTTTCGCCGATTTCAGATCATCAATCACTTCTGTCGGTTCGTCCAAGACTTGATTTTGGTTGTCATTCGCCATATAGGGCATTCCTCATCTTACACGTACTATCTATACGCAAAAAATATGGTGATATGCAAGTGTTTTTATAGAAACCTGAGATGGTTTTTCCCATCAAGGGTCGACATCATATAGAGTTTTTGAGCAAGATGGTAGTCATTGCCGTCTAGATTTTGTGAGAATTCGACAATGTAATTTGTAATCAAAAGTTTTAGGAACTGCTGCTATTTCAGCCATGCATTGTGTTATAGGCTAAAACAACATAAACAAGGCATGAAATACAGACAATGGCGATTCCCTTGTCAAGTTTCATAACGCAGTTTAGGGATGTTTTAGCCATAACCCTGCGGGGCAGGGAGATTTTTTGTCGCTACGATGTTAGGTTTTGTTTACTGAGAATGACTAAGCTTCACAAAACCTGCCTTGTACCGTCTAAAAAATATCCTCTGCCACAAGCATCTGTGAAATGTCAGCAGTCCCTAATCATATCCCAGAACTTCGGAACTGTTCATTCGTTGCGAAGTGGGTAAGCGATAGACCTGAGTTTCCAATTCACCATTGGCTTTGAGACGAATAAAGCGATAGCCCGGATGTTCTTCATCCAGAGCAAATTTATCACTCTTTGGCTTGAATTGAATACAGGTTGACGGCGTGGATAAAAACTCAATCCCTTGCCATGTATTAATCGAATCCTGATGCACATGACCGCAGACAATTGCTTTGACGTTGGAAAAGGGCTGGATCGTTTCCAGTAGGTCAGATGAGTTTTTGAGTTTGTGCTGATCTATCCATGCTGACTGCATCGCAAAAGGATGGTGATGACAAGCAATAATCACATGACGATCAGGGTATTGAATCAACAACTGGGTGAGTTGCTGTAATTGTTGCTCAGCAATTTTACCGTCAATACGCTTGGGCTGTGCACTATTCAATAAAATAATGCACCATTGCCCTAATTCAATCACGGTTGGCTGTGCCTGATCTGCTTCATGAAATGGGAAATGCGAGACATCGTCATGATTGCCTGGTGTCTGGAAAAAGGGGATTCCCAGGCTTTGCATATGCTGGACATAGCGCTTATAGGTTAATGGGGTTGGTGATTGTGCCAAGTCCCCAGTATGTACAATCAGGTCAATATGAGGGTGTTGTTGGCGCATCAAGTCGATTACAGCATGAAAACTTTGTTCGGGCTGCATGCCGACAAATTCTAAATGGGGATACTCGAGTAAATGTGTATCAGTAATCTGTATCATCACAAAATCTTGTTGCGATAATGATGAGACTTGGAAAGTCACCGTCTTTAGCCCCTTCAGATTTTTATCTTTGTTGTATATGTTGAGACAGCCACTGCAATGCCATGATTACAGGTGCGTTTCTCAACCGCCCGTTATTTAATAATGCTTCTAATGCGGAATAATCAAATAGATGGAGTTGAATATTTTCACCCTCATCCGGCATTCCAAAAATGCCCCCGTCTTTTGGTAAATCAACTTCTGCAACATATAAATGAAAAAATTCAGAGCATGCACCAGCAGAAGGGTAGAAGCTAAATAAATGTTTTAATGTCGTGATCTCACAGCCTGATTCTTCAAGACTTTCACGGCGGATACAGTTTTCAGGAGATTCATCTCCATCGAGTACCCCTGCAATAATCTCGAGTTGCCATGGAGAAACAGGATCATTCAACGCACCGACACGGAATTGCTCAATCAATGCAAAACGTTGTTGTTGGTCATTATAAAGTAAAACGCCCGCAGCTTCTGGACGATGAACCAATTCACGTTGAATTAAAGTTGAATAATCTTCTCGGTAAAATAACCGGTGTTTTAAACTCACTTTCTCAACTTGAATAAACCCTCGAAATAGAGGCTCTCGAGATTCTATCGTTACGTCGGTTGCTGAGTAGCTGGCGTGGTCAAGAATAGTCATCTTCAATCAGGATGAGATTGTACATATCTCATCCTAACCGAGAATGATTCGCAGGAAAATCTTTTTTTAGTCGATTTACACTTTGTGGTACAATTTTTGACCATGTTCCTGATAAGCGGTTTTCATGGCATTGAGACCTGCTTCAACTTCTGTTTCAGCATCGTTTGACTGCTTGGCATTGTGTTGATTTTGCGCATAATCTCGCACATTCTGTGTGATTTTCATGGAACAGAATTTGGGTCCGCACATGGAACAGAAATGTGCCGACTTATGGGCTTCTTTTGGCAGCGTTTCATCATGCATGCTACGTGCTGTATCAGGATCCAGACTTAAATTGAACTGATCATCCCAACGGAATTCAAAGCGTGCTTTGGATAAGGCATTATCACGTACTTGTGCCCCCGGATGGCCTTTGGCCAAGTCAGCGGCATGTGCGGCAATCTTATAGGTGATGATGCCATCTTTGACGTCTTTTTTATTGGGTAAGCCCAAATGCTCTTTGGGTGTGACGTAACATAACATGGCTGTGCCGTACCAACCGATCATTGCCGCCCCAATCGCAGACGTAATATGGTCATAGCCGGGGGCGATATCGGTGGTCAGTGGTCCAAGCGTATAGAACGGTGCTTCTTTACAGACTTCAAGTTGCAGATCCATATTTTCCTTAATCATATGCATTGGCACATGCCCCGGACCTTCAATCATCACCTGCACATCGTGTTCCCAAGCGCGATGGGTGAGTTCGCCTAGGGTTTTTAGTTCACTAAACTGCGCTTCATCATTGGCATCTTGTACACAGCCTGGACGTAGACCATCACCTAAACTGAAGGATACGTCATAGGCTTTCATGATCTCGCAGATTTCATCAAAATGGGTGTACAGGAAGTTTTCTTGGTGATGTGCCAGACACCATTGCGCCATAATCGAACCGCCCCGAGAGACAATCCCTGTCAGACGATTCGCTGTCATGGGTACATAACGCAGTAATACACCTGCATGGATCGTAAAATAATCCACGCCTTGTTCCGCTTGTTCAATCAGGGTGTCTTTAAAGATCTCCCAAGTGAGGTCTTCAGCCACACCATCGACTTTTTCCAAAGCTTGGTAGATCGGAACGGTCCCGATTGGAACAGGGGAGTTGCGGATGATCCATTCTCGGGTTTCATGGATATTCTTACCTGTTGATAAGTCCATGATGGTGTCAGCGCCCCAACGGGTTGCCCAGGTCATCTTCGCGACCTCTTCATCAATGGAGGAGCCAAGCGCAGAGTTGCCGATATTGGCATTGATCTTCACCAGAAAGTTACGACCAATAATCATGGGTTCGCATTCTGGATGATTGATATTGGCTGGGATAATGGCACGACCAGCAGCGACTTCCTGACGTACAAACTCAGGGGTAATTTCTGTTAAATTCTGCGCCCCGAAATTTTGACCTGCATGTTGACGCATATCCACACCCTCACCTTGGCGCTGGTTTTCTCGAATCGCAATATATTCCATTTCAGGGGTAATAATACCCTGCTTGGCATAATGCATTTGTGTCACGTTTTTGTTTGCTTGTGCGCGGCGTGGGTTTTGAATATGAGCAAAACGAATGTCAGCAGTACGGATATCTTTTAAACGGGCTTGGCCAAACGCAGAACTCAGACCAGAAAGTACATCGGTATCTTGACGTTCTTCAATCCATGCTTGACGGACCAAGGGTAAGCCTTTATTTAAGTCGATCTGTACATTTGGATCGGTATATACCCCAGAGGTATCATAGACCATGACGGCTGGGTTGTGTTCACCCCCTAAGCCCGTCGGTGTTTCGGTTAAGCTGATTTCACGGAAAGGCACCTGGATATCAGGGCGAGAACCTTCAACATAAACCTTGCGGGATGCAGGTAAAATACGGGTTAAATCTTTAGCGTCTTGCTCATGTTGAGCGGAGATGTCAGCAGGGGAAAGATTCGTTAATTGGTTCATGGCATGATCCTTATGTATGGCATTAACGAATCAAGCACGACCAAAAACAATGGCGGATTTATCTCTATGATAAATAAAGGCTAAGTTTTTGCTGGGCTTGATTCCTACGCAGGTGTTAACCTGATCAGGTTCAACGGTACTCATCTTTAAATCAGGTGATTAAGATAATCTCAGCAGTTGATTAACTGCGCTCCGTCAAGCTAGGCATTTAGACTAACAGATTTTTTAGTTTTTGTTGTATCAATTCATGCTCATCTCTCAGCAGCAAATCCATGCTATTGTCATAAAACTTTCATCATTTCTATGTTCTAATCACCAATCATTTTTTCCATGTGTCTAGTGGAGGCATACTGTGAGCCCAAGCAATCCTGTGTTAAGTCATCATATTTCTTCACAATTTAATGAAGACTTGCAAGATGTGCATACCAAGTTTATGACCATGGGGGGATTGGTAGAGCAGCAAGTTGCTAACTCAATTCATGCTTTATTAGACACAGATGCTAATTTAGCGATAGATGTTCAGTTCAAAGACAATGCGGTAAATCAGTTTGAGCGTGATATTGATGAAGGTTTAACCTTAATTCTTGCACGCCGTCATCCTGCCGCGATTGATTTACGTATGGTCATTGCAATGAGTAAGGCCAATACAGATTTGGAACGTATCGGTGATGAAGCTGCAAAAATTGCCCGTATTGCACAAAACCTTTGTGAAGAAGGTGAGTCGCCACGTGGTTATATGGAAACACGTCATATTGGTAATCAGGTTCGTGTCATGATTCATGATGCATTAGATGCATTTGCTCGTTTAGATGTTGAACAAGCGTTGAAAGTAGTAATGGCGGATGTCGATATTGACCGTGAATATCAATCGGCGACACGGACCTTAATGACTTATATGATAGAGGACCCTCGTCATATTGCACGCGTGATTAATGTCATGTGGGTACTGCGCTCCTTGGAACGTATTGGCGATCATGCCCGTAACATTTCAGAGCAAGTGATTTATATGGCGAAAGGGATGGATGTACGTCATACCAGCATCGAAGAAATTGAACAGAAAGTACATCAAAAATAAGCGTAAAAATAAAATAACTTTAGACCGCCCGATACCGGGTGGTTTTTTATTTATAGGGTATACAAATAAAAAAATCCCAGACTTCGGGGGAAAGTCTGGGAGAGAAATATCATGCGTTACGTGAGATATCAACGTATCTCTTTGTCCTTCTGCATACAACTATAGGCTGAGCTGATGGATGTGTCATGTAGACAACTGTGTATACTCTGTAAGGCTTTATTACTTATGTAAATATCACGTAAAAAGAGAGCCGTTTTCAGCTCTCTTTCTATCGTAAGTTAAACCGAGTTACTTATTTCTCTTCGGTCCAGCCTTCAGCTTTTTCGACGCTTTCATCGTTATTGAAAAACTTCTCGCGCTGTTCTTCAAGAAACTTTTTCGCATCCGGTTCAAACACGTTTAAGCGTTTTTCATTAATGAGCGTGGTTTGGTGTTTTAACCATTCCTGCCATGCCTGTTTGGAAACCGTTTCAAATAACTCTTGGCCCTTGGCTCCAGGGAAGGGAGCAAAGTCTAAACCTTCAAGTTCTTGTTTGTATTTACGGCAAAAGACTTGTCTAGTCATTGTAGATCCTTAAACGTATAGCTGTTCTAGGCGAGTATGCGCACGAGCAATCGCAGCTTCGACTTGTTTTGGTGAGGTACCACCAATGTGATCGCGGGCGTTGACAGAAGCTTCTAGCGTGAGTGCTTTATCAAAAACATCTGCTGTAATTAAATCAGAGAATTGTTGGAGTTGTTCGAGGGTGAGTTCAGATAGATCTTTTTCTTCTGCCACGCCTAAAGCCACTGCTTTACCGACAATTTCATGCGCATCACGGAATGCAACACCTTTTTTCACAAGGTAGTCGGCCAGATCAGTTGCGGTGGAGAAGCCACGCAACGCGGCTTCACGCATGATTTCGATATTTGGAACCAAAGCAGGCACCATATCGGCAAAGGCCATCAATGAACCACGAACGGTATCAATTGCATCAAACAAAGGTTCTTTGTCTTCCTGATTGTCTTTATTGTATGCCAAAGGTTGACCTTTCATGAGGGTCAATAGGCTGATTAAGTCACCAAATACACGGCCTGACTTACCACGAACCAGTTCTGGAACATCTGGATTTTTCTTCTGTGGCATGATGGATGAGCCGGTGCAGAAGCGATCTGGAATGTTGACGAATTTGAATTGAGCTGAAGTCCATAGAATCAGTTCTTCTGACATGCGTGATAAATGCATCATGATTAAAGACGCCGCTGCGTTAAATTCAATGGCAAAATCACGATCTGAGACCGCATCCAGCGAGTTTTCTGAAACGGCTTCAAAACCCAGTAATTCTGCAGTATAGGCGCGATCAATCGGATAGGTGGTGCCTGCCAATGCCGCTGAGCCGAGCGGCATACGATTGACACGTTTACGACAGTCTTGCAAACGCTCAGTGTCGCGCACTAACATTTCAAACCATGCCAATAAATGATGGCCGAAAGTGACGGGTTGGGCAGTTTGTAAATGGGTAAAGCCGGGCATGATGGTGTTGGTATTGTTGCTGGCTAAGCTGAGTAAGCCTTTTTGTAAGCGAAGTAATAAGCCTAGGATGTCATCGATCTCATCGCGTAAATATAAACGGATATCAGTGGCAACCTGGTCGTTACGGCTACGGCCCGTATGTAATTTTTTCCCTGTAATGCCAATTCGTTGAGTCAAACGAGACTCAATGTTCATATGTACGTCTTCTAAATCAATGCGCCATTCGAAATTGCCTGCTTCGATTTCTGCTTTAATCGTGCTTAAACCTTGGATAATGTCGTCACGTTCAGCTTCAGTCAGCACTCCGACTTTAGCAAGCATGGTGGCATGTGCAATCGAACCTGCAATATCTTGTTTATAAAAACGTTGGTCAAATTGCACAGATGCGGTAAATTCTGCAACAAAAGCATCAGTTGCTTCAGAGAAGCGACCGCCCCACATTCCAGAGGTTTGATTCGGGCTGGCTGAAGAAGAGGATTGAGAAGATGTGGTCATGGCGGCTCAGCAAAATAAAAAAGAGTATAGCAAATCCAAACGCAGTTGCCGAAACTCGACGTAAGAAGTTATCGCAAACTCGTCAGGGGGGAAATCCATCAGGCTCCTATTTTTTTACGAAAATTGGGCAATGGCAACACTTATTAGAATTAATTGTTGCCAGTAATGTTCTGGCGATGGTACTGGCATTGGCGGAAGCAAGGTCGTGGCAGGCTTTGGAGGGTGTTCGTGTCTTGCAATATATGTTTTTTATTAACTGGGTGATTTTATCATTTTCGGCATTGGTCGATTATTTTCAGGACTTCTTTGCCAAGTTTAGTCAAAAGGTCGCTCTGGTTCTGGGTTTTATTCTGCTGCAACTGATTGTCCTGTTCACCACCTGTGTTGTGAATATTCTGCAATATTGGGTCACACGTTCTGGAGCATTTTCTGAAGAGATTTTATTTCAGGGCACCAGCTTGCACTTAGGTTATGGGGTGTTGCTGGGTGCTTTCTGCATGCGCTATTTATACATGCGTGAGCAGTGGATGAATCAGCAATATAGCGAGTTGAATGCCCGAATTCAGGCAATGCAGGCACGTATTCATCCACATTTTTTGTTTAATAGTTTAAATAGTGTGGTGAGTTTAATCACGATTGACCCTGATAAAGCCGAAAATATGCTGATCAACTTATCCCGGCTGTTTAGAGCCAGTTTTCAGGAACTGAAGCTGGTGAGTCTGGCCGAGGAAATTGATTTGTGTCAGCACTATTTAAGTATAGAAAAAATGCGTTTAGGCGCGCGTTTAAATGTAGAATGGAATATACAGGCAACTCCCATCGAATTAAAACGGGTCACGATCCCACTATTAACATTGCAACCTTTGCTTGAGAATAGTATTTTTCATGGAGTGGAAAAAGTTTTGCAGCCTTCAACCATTAGCGTATTGGTTGAAATATTGCAAAATCAAGTCAGTATAGTCATTACTAACCCTTATTCTCACGATACAATAAAATCGAGAAAAGGAAATGGTATTGCGATCGAGAATGTGGAGCAGCGCTTGAAGGCCTATTATGGGCAAACGGTCAAGTTTCAGATTTACGGGGGAGTGTCGTTATATACGACGGTGGTGAATTACCACTATCAAGTAAAATAATAAGTCCGGTTAACCATAAAAATGATGGATGAAGTTAACGGTGACAAGGAGAAGAGGATGAGAGTTCTGATTGCTGATGATGAGCCTCTCGCAGTAGAGCGGTTGTCACGTTTGGTGACCCAAATGGGACATGAAGTCATTGCGACGGCGCATCATGGTCAGGATGTGCTAAATCATATTGAAAATGACTCACCTGATGTCGTTTTATTAGATATTCAAATGCCTGGCATGAATGGTTTGGAATGCGCTGAACAACTCAGTCAGCTCAATCCTCGCCCTGCCATTATTTTTTGTACGGCATATGATCAACATGCATTGGAAGCATTTAAATTTCAAGCACAAGGATATTTACTGAAACCTGTTGCACTACAAGACTTACAACAGGTGTTTAATCATTTAACCCAACTTACACAAGCACAAATGACTGGTTTACAACAACAAGACGATATGTACGAGACCAAGGCTCAACGCCATCAAATTGCTGCGAAAACTTATCGCGGGGTAGAACTGATTCCATTGGAAAATGTTTATTACTTTTTAGCAGACCAAAAATATGTCACTGTGCGTCATAAAAATGGCAGTGTATTGATTGATGAAACACTAAAAGATTTAGAGCATGAATTTGCAGATCGCTTTATTCGGATTCATCGTAATGCGTTGGTCTCGCTTGATTATCTGGAAGGCTTGGAACTGGTTGCAGCAGGACAGTATCAGGTACGTTTACGTGAACTGGAAGAACGCTTGTCGGTTAGTCGTCGCCATTTGCCAAGTTTAAGAGAGTGTATGCACCAATTGTAAATCGTGCTATTCCGGTGAATGAATCAGCACATTATGATTTTTTACTTGCAATTTTAGGCGAGCAAGTTAAGTTGGGAGCAATTGCTTTGATCCAGACCTCACTTGAATTTATGAAAACCTTAAAAATTGCCACCCGCCAAAGTCCGCTTGCATTGTGGCAGGCTGAGCATATTCGCGCTCGTTTAAATGCGCTTTATCCGGATTTAACGGTAGAGCTGGTTAAGTTTGTGACACAGGGTGACAAGATTCTGGATACACCATTGGCAAAAATTGGTGGTAAGGGATTGTTTGTCAAAGAACTAGAAGCTGCCTTGCTGGATGGTCGTGCAGATTTGGCGGTGCATTCGATGAAAGATGTACCCATGCACTTGCCAGAAGGACTAACTTTGGCTGTGATCTGTGAACGAGAAGATCCGTTGGATGCATTTGTTTCCAATCGCTATCAGCATTTTGATGAGCTGCCGCAAGGAGCTAAGGTTGGCACTTCAAGCCTGCGTCGTAAATGTCAGATTTTACAGCAGCGTCCAGATTTAGAAATTATCGATTTACGCGGTAATGTGGGGACGCGTTTATCTAAGCTGGATGATGGTTTATACGATGCCATTATTTTAGCCAGCGCAGGTCTAAAACGTTTAGGTTTGGCTGACCGTATTCGTCATTGTTTAGCACCCGTATTGAGCTTGCCTGCGGTGGGTCAAGGCGCACTTGGCCTAGAATGCCGTGCAGATGATGGAGCACTATTAGAATTGATCCAGCCCTTACAACATGCAGAAACGTCGATCTGTGTCCGTGCAGAACGTGCCTTTAATGCCTATCTAGAAGGTGGCTGCCAAGTCCCGATAGCAGGTTATGCGACTTTGGTCCATGATCAATTACAGATTGAAGGGCGTGTTGGTAGTGTTGATGGTAAGACTTTGCTGAAAGAGCAATTGGTCGGTACAGCAGCAGATGCTGAACAATTGGGTGAGCAACTTGCACAACGCTTATTGGCGCAGGGTGCAGGGGAATTGCTCAAAGCACTGTATTAATGCTGTTTATCAATACACGACCTGATCAGCGTGCATCTGCTTTAACCCAGGCGCTGGATCAAGCGGGGTATCAGGTCGAAGCCCTACCTTTGCTGGAATTAGTGGCTGAGCCTTTTTCCAATGTTTTACAACAGCTTTATCTGGAGCTGAGCCATGTTCAGGCGGTT
Organism: Acinetobacter sp. NBRC 110496; assembly: GCF_000876115.1. Classification (NCBI taxonomy): domain Bacteria; kingdom Pseudomonadati; phylum Pseudomonadota; class Gammaproteobacteria; order Moraxellales; family Moraxellaceae; genus Acinetobacter; species Acinetobacter sp. NBRC 110496. Next base: position 11,566 of record NZ_BBTF01000016.1, on the reverse strand, counting down.
GTTGTGGTGAGTCCGACAGCCGTTGATATCGGGATGCGCTATTTACAGCAAGCAGGTATAGCACTGGATCAGCTTAAACATATTCAATGGATTGCGGTTGGGCAAGCGACCGCGCAGGCATTGGCTCGATTTGAGCTACAGAGCTTGGTACCTGAGGTGGAAACCTCAGAGGGGATGTTGCATCTGCCAATTTTAAAACAGCAAACAGATTTAAAGAAAATCGCATTTTGGCGTGGCTTGGGTGGACGACAGTTTATGATGCAACAATTGCAGCAGCGAGGTGTCGAAATCCTGAACTTTGTGCTCTATCATCGGCAATGTCCCAAGCAAAGTGTTGCAGTATTTCCTGAAATTGTAAAAAAAATAAGTTTAAATCAACCTGTTGCTGTGCTGATCAGTAGTGAAGCCAGCTGGAACTATTGGCAGCAATTATGTACTCAGCATCAACTGACTGCCCAGTGGATCTATTTGGTTTTAGGTGCACGTCTGGATCAGTTGGTACGTTGTTCACAACCCGCCACAACGGAAAGCTTTAACATTATTCAGCTTGAAAATTTATCCGCATCAGAGATCATTCAACGCATGAGTGACTGGCAAGGACATGTATGAGAAAAATTGGTTATCTAATATTAGGATTGAGTTTACTGTGGTTGGCTAAGCTCAGTTACGATGTTGCACAATATTCTCAAACGCTTCCTCAGCTTCAACAGCAATTGACTCAAACCGAACAGCGCTATGCCTTATTAAATGATCAGTTGGTAGCGCTACAACGCCAACTGCAAAATAATCATGTAATTGAACCTGCGGATAAAACTTCTACTCCGATGACTGTTGAGGGAATTTCTCCGATTCTTTTAATTAAACAGCAGATGCAGCTGGTTCAATTTGCCTTGGATCAGCAACAAGTTATTTATGCCTTGGAGCAGTTAAATCAGGTTCAGCAGCATGTGCTGCAATATGCAGTTTCTCCTGCCTTGCAAGACAGTTTGATTAAAGCGATTCAGCAGGATAAACAGGCGATTCAGCAATTTGTATTAAGCAGGACTCAACAGCAACAACAGCTGGATCATTTATTGCAGCAGCTGGATCAGAAGATTCAGCAAGACATTCAAAACCCGAAAGTGCGTATTGAAAAGAGTGCAGGTGCTGAATGGTGGCAGTGGTTTAAGTTGGAAAAAGTACAACGTTCTACCCCAGATTTAATGAGTCGTAAAATTATCTTAAAAGAGGCTCAATTGCGGTTGTTACTCGCATCACAAGCATTGCAGCAGGGGCAATTTGCGGACTACCAGAAATCAGTTCAAGAAGTCATCCAGTTACTTGCTGAATTACCTGATCAGAATAGCCAGCAAATAAAATTACGTTTAGAGAAAATCTTAAATCAGCAAGCTGTACCAACACCGAAATTAACTAGCTTAGGTTTGTTGGGATAATTGCTTATGAAACAGTTAATGTTGATTTATTTGCTTGTTGGATTGGTATTATTTGCACTCTTTTCAGTCTTGAGTTATGGCTTTGGCAGTGGGTACGTTTATATCTATTGGCGAGAATGGCAGTTCCAAAGTAATGTCTTGGGGCTACTCGCTTTATTGATTTTTATAAGTTTATTGGCACAACTCATCGCGCTGATGAGCAAGCGATATTGGACACGTGAACAGCGGAAAAAAGAAACCATTCTCCATTTTAAAGACCTGCATCCATATGAGCAGTTAGGCATCGTCTGGTTATTGGAGGCTGCAAAAGATCAGCAGGTTTTTATTGAGCGTGTGTTTACTCAATCTGGATTACTCAGCAATATTATTGACGCGCAATTTGATTATAAAAATGGTGATTATGAAGCTGCCTTGCAGAACTTGGAAAAATCAGCGCCGATGGCATTTGAATTAGCTGAACTGCAACGTATTGATATTTTTCTTGAGCAGAAAGAAACTGAAAAAGCACTGACCCATTTGGAGTTTCTTGCACAGCACCAACTTTCGCCGTGGTTAATCGAAATTGAAACAGCGTATCAACAGCGTATTACTGCATTATGGGGCAAACTTGCTTTGCAAGAACCATGGCTATTTCTACAAACCACGCAATATGGCCTGCTCGATGCTGAACATCGTGATTTATGGTTGCAGCAGTTATTGATTCGATTTGATCAGGCTACAGTAGATGATCTTGCGGCATTGCAGCAACGTTATCTGGTTTTACAAGATGAGATCCAGTCTCGCCCATATAGCAGTAAGGTACTTTGGCTTAAATTACTGGCCCGTATGCCTGAAATGAGTGTGCAGCATGAAGATCTGGCTTTACATCTCTTGCAAGATCAATTTGATCCTGAGGTGTTTTATCTTTGGTTCCAGCAACAATTGTTAAAGCAGATTCCCGATTATAGTTATGTTGAACAACGTATTATTCAGCTGGAGCAGCGCTATACCAGCGTGCCAATGCTGACCTTTGCACAGTGGCATATTTATATGGCGACACAGCGTCAGGCAGAGGCGGAACAACTATTAAACTTATATCCTGATAATATATTAATGAGCTATTTAAGAATCAAGTCGATGCTGGGTGATAATCAGGACTTAATCAAGCAGTTAAATTTAATATTTGAAAATGATGTGAATTTTCTTAATTTCAAGATATGAGTGTGAAAATGAAGGAACTGTCTGTCTATCCGGTTATCCATAAGCAAACGGTGGCTTGGGGGGATATGGATGCTTTTGGCCATGTAAATAACGTGCAATATTATCGTTATATGGAGAGTGCGAGAATTAGTTATTTAATGGCATTGAATATCTTTGATCTAGAGATATTGACGGTGGTCGCATCCAGTCAATGTAAATATTTGAAACCCGTATTTTATCCAGATGTGCTACATATTGGTGCGCGAATTGAAGAACTCAGAAATAGTGCTTTTCGTATGCATTATGTTCTCTGGAGTGAAACACAAAACCAAATAGTAGCCACGGGTGAAGCTGTTATGGTTTGTGTAGATAAAGTGACAGCAACAAAACTGAATATTCCTGATCTAATCAGACGGAGAATAATTGAATTAGAGCAAGGAGTCGGGCATTCTCTAATATCTCATTAATTATTATAAAGACGATTATGTCTACTTTTGTTTGATTATATAGAAAATTTATATAATAAGGTTCAAATTGCTCATTTGTAAAAGGGGCGGAATTGAACCAGATTTTTTGCTAATGAAATTAGAATTTTTTAGATAAAATTAAGATTAAATTAATATAAAACGTGTTGATTGCTCTGCTTTGTTTCAATTTTATAAAATATGTTTTTATATAGCAGACCACTTTTTTTGTTTTATTGTAAATAAAATGCCATTTTGTACGGTATATACGATTAAGTGGGTTATTCTTATATTGATTATTTAATCATTTATAAATTAATATTGAATCGAATTTCAAATTCATTTTATTTTTCGAGTGATATATTTCCCCTATTAAGTTGGAGTGGTTCTAATGAAGCCAGATATTAGCGATTTATCTGTAGAAGATTTAAAACGTTTACAAGCAGAAGCAGAAGCTTTGATTGCAAGCAAAAAAGATCAAGCCATTGAAGATGCATATAATCAAATTATCGCGATTGCAGATGCGATTGGTTATAGCGTTGAAGAATTATTGGAAGTGGGTGAGCAAAAGCGTAAGAAAACAACGCGTAAAGCAGTAGAGCCACGTTACCGTAATAAGAGCAATACTGAAGAGACTTGGACTGGTCGTGGTAAACAACCACGCTGGTTAGTTGCAGAATTAGAAAAAGGTGCAAAACTTGAAGATTTCCTAATCTAAGCAAGTTTTAAAGTCATCGTTTTGTCATACGATGACTTTATCCTTTATCAAAAGCCAGGCTTAAAAAGCTTGGTTTTTTTATATGAGAGAATTGGCGATGTTGAAAAAGTATGCATAATGTCATTCAGGGGGCAATTGTCTCAAAAAGGATGATATTTGTATGTTGGTAAGGGTGGAATGAAGAAAAAAACCAAGCAATGGAGATGGTGGATTTTCGCCATTTTTGCATTTTTAATTTTTATTATTTTACAAATTCCAGCAACATGGTTAATTGCGAAATTTTCAAAAGATAATCAAATATTACATAATGTCAGCGGTAACATCTGGCAGGGGCAAGCTGACTGGCAACGTGGCCAATTGCGTGGTTCAGTACACTGGAAAACCCGTCCGCTTGATTTACTTTTACTACGTGTTGGTGCAAATCTCGATATTCATAGTGGTAATACCCAATTCAATGGCGTTTTTGCTTACGGTCTTGGCAAAAAAATCATGATTAAAGATCTGCAAGGAAAAATTTCGCCTGAAACCCTAAAATATTTTGCCAACTGGCAGTGGCCTGAAAACTCAATCCAGCTGAAAGACGTACAATTGAATTACCAAAAAGAAAAAGGCTTTAGCGCGACAGAAGGTCAATTGAATTGGGGAGGCGGTGCGTTGGCCTATACTTTTGGTCAGCGTCAAGATCGGATGAATATGCCTTCCTTGGCGGCTAGCCTTAAAGATGATAATGGGCAATTACAAATCGATGTTCGTGATCAACGCAGTCAGAAAATGGCGAATCTTAGCCTAGACGCCAACCTGATGCTGGATGTACAACTGACCCAGCGGATGTTGTTAAATATTCCATCTTATGAAGGTAAGGCGGGCTTAGACACTTATGTGATCAGTTCGCGGCAACCTTTGTTGCAAGGTGGTTTCTGATGAAAGCAATCACTGAAAAAATACAACAGTTGCGTTGGCAAAAACTGGATAAGCTCGGTGGCGTGGTTCTGGCATTATTGATTTTATGGCTGTGCTGGAAGCTGGCTTCATTATTCTGGTGGGTGGTTGCACCACCACAACCGATGCAATTTGACCGGGTTGAATTAGGCTCGCAGCAGGCCCAAGTGCCTAATATCAGTTCTTTTGCTTTATTTAATGAACCTGCAGCAACTTCAGCCGATGATAATCTCAATCTGGAACTGCAAGGTGTATTGCTGGGTCAACCCAATTACCTATCTTCTGCCGTGATTAAGTTGAATGATACAGCTGAACGCTACCGCGTTGGAGAAACAGTGGGTTCAACTTCATATCAACTGGCAGAAGTGTACTGGGATCATGTGGTTTTGAAGCAAGGCAATGGTGCAACCCGAGAAGTTAAATTTAAGGGCTTGGATAAAGGCTTATATCAACCAGTTGAACCCGTACTGAATAATCGTAATGGTGTAATACCTCCGCCTACGCCAGCACCACAGAGCCAGAGTTCTCCTCAATCTGCGCTTGGGCAGGCGATTCAACAAATACAAGATAATCGAGAGCAATATCTGAAAAATATGGGGGTCAGTGGTGGTGGTGCCGATGGCTATGAAATATCAGACAAGACGCCTTCGAATTTAAAAAATACCTTGGGTTTGCGTGCTGGTGATCGTATTCTATCGATCAATGGTCAAACTGTCGGGCAGGGACTCAACGAAGTACAATTATTAGAGCAAGTACGTCGTGAAGGGCATGCCAAAATAGAAATAAAACGTGGTGATCAAGTGATGACCATACAACAAAGTTTTTAGTGATCATACGTCACACATCAGTTAGGAATAAGTGCAGGTTATGGCTGTTTTAAATCATCAACGTCCACTTTGGGCATTACTTGCCGCAGCACCTTTGATTGCGACAGTGAGTACCCATGTGCAAGCACAAACATGGAAGATCAATCTACGTGATGCAGACTTAACCGCATTCATTAATGAAGTTGCGGATATTACAGGCAAGAACTTTGCGGTTGACCCACGTGTACGCGGCAATGTCACGGTTATTTCCAACAAGCCGCTGAATAAAGATGAAGTGTATGACCTATTTTTAGGCGTGCTCAATGTTAATGGTGTGGTGGCACTCCCTTCAGGCAACACGGTTAAGCTGGTACCAGACAGTAATGCCAAGAACTCCGGGATTCCTTACGATGCACGCAGTCGTGCCGGTGGTGATCAAATTGTGACTCGGGTGATCTGGTTGCAAAATACCAATCCGAATGACCTGATTCCCGCTTTACGCCCATTAATGCCACAATTTGCACATTTGGCGGCGGTTGCGGGAACCAATGCTTTAATTGTTTCTGATCGCGCAACCAATATCTATCAGCTTGAAAATATCGTGCGTAATCTGGATGGTACGGGTCAAAATGATATTGAAGCGATTAGTTTGCAGTCGAGTCAAGCTGAAGAAATTATTGGCTTGTTGGAGACCATGAGTGCAACGGGTGCATCGAAAGACTTTATTGGCTCGCGGGTGCGGATTATTGCTGATAATCGAACCAATCGGATTCTGATCAAAGGTGACCCAGACTCACGGAAACGTTTGCGTCAAATGATTGAAATGCTGGATGTACCCTCCGCAGATCGGTTGGGTGGTCTTAAAGTTTATCGTTTGAAATATGCGAGTGCAAAAAACTTAGCCGAGATTTTACAAGGTTTAGTAACAGGACAATCTGCATCTTCGTCATCTACATCAAATAGTACCAATCGACCAAATTCGGTGAGTAATCTGATGTCGAATAATCAGAACTCCAGTTCATCAACAGGTTCATCGGTTTCTACCCCGTCAATTAACTTAAACAGCAATTCCAACAATAGCCAAAACTCAAGTATTACCAGTTTTAATCAAGGTGGCGTGAGTATTATTGCAGATCCTGCACAAAATGCTTTGGTGGTCAAAGCTGATCCGCAGTTGATGCGGGAAATCGATGCGGCAATTCAGCAATTAGATACGCGTCGTCAGCAGGTATTAATCGAGGCTGCAATTATGGAGGTGACGGGTGATGATGCGGATCAACTCGGTGTGCAGTGGGCTTTGGGTGACCTGAGTAGTGGCATTGGTTTACTGAGTTTTAGCAATGTAGGTGCAAGCCTGTCTAAAATTGCCGCTGGTTATTTAACCGGTGGGGCAGCAGGTGCAGCAGGCGTGCTTGGAAGCACGAATGGGGGCACTGGGAGTGGCGCAAGTTTCGCGGTCGGTGACTTTAGTAATCCGCGACGTGCATACGGTGCCTTAATTCAGGCTTTAAAGACCAATACCAAATCCAATCTATTGTCTTCTCCATCGATTGTGACCATGGATAATGAAGAAGCCTATATTGTTGTTGGTCAAAACGTTCCCTTTGTAACGGGTTCTGTGGCAACGACAGGGAACAGTACGGTTAACCCTTATACGACGGTTGAACGTAAAGATGTCGGGGTGACTTTAAAGGTCATTCCGCATATTGGTGAAGGGGGATCTGTACGTTTAGAAGTCGAACAAGAAGTTTCCAATGTACAAAGCAATAAAGGTCAAGCTGCCGATTTGGTGACCAGCAAACGTGCGATTAAAACCTCAGTTTTGGCTGATCATGGTCAAACAGTGGTTTTGGGGGGGCTAATTTCGGATGATACGGAACAATCTCGTCAGAGCCTGCCACTGTTAGGGGATATTCCTTATCTAGGTCGCCTATTTAGTTCAAATACAAGAAGTAATGTAAAACGTAATCTTTTGGTTTTCATCCACCCTTCAATTGTGGGGGATGCTGATGATGTGCGTCGTATTTCGCAACAACGTTATAATCAACTCTATAGTTTGCAGCTTTCAATGGATAAGAATGGTAATTTTGCCAAGTTACCAGAGAATGTTGAAGATATTTATAATCGACAAGCACCTGTGGTCAATTCTCCTTATCAAAAGGTTCCAACTGCGACGCAGGGTAAAGCGGTGGTGGTGACCACACCAGTTGCTGTTGAAGCACCCCAAGTGCAACAGCGAACAGTGCAATTACCAGTCAAGGAAACCGAGCGCAGTAAAAATACCGTGACCACAACGACGATCCGACCCGCCTCTTCACAGTAGATGCACAGAAGCGCTTATGTCACAATGTTATGATTGCAAGAAATTATATAAGGATATGCATCTATGACTTGGAAATTGCAAGCCATTACAGGTGAATTTACGGGGCAAGAACTGAGTGTCGAACGTGACATGTTGGTGGGCAGACATCAAGATGCGGATATTTTGCTACAGTCAGCAGATATTTCGCGTCGCCATGCGGCGTTATTGCTGAAAGATCAGCAGTTATGGGTACAAGACCTGAACTCGTCGAATGGTACATTTATTAATGATACGCGTGTTGAGCAGGAAACTGAGCTACACGATGGCGATATTCTGCAGTTTGCCAGTTTTGTCTTTTCAGTACTTGCGCCAGCGGTATCTGAAGCTGAATTACCAGAAATCGAGATTGAACCTGTAGCGTCAAATTCTACGGATCAGGGTATGCCAAGTATTGCTGAACGTGCAGTCGAGACGCCGATCACGCGTGATGGAATGCCGCAGCAAGTGGCGATTCCAAAGCCAGCACCAATCCCTGAAGGAATCAATGTACAGGCCGTACCAACACCACAACCTGTGCCGATTGAAGCACCTGTTTCGCGTGTGACTGAGGAAAAAGAGCAGCAGAAGAATGCTTCGGTTGGCCTCATTTCTATTATTGTATTGATCATTTTAGCGGTGATTGCCTGGCTATTCTTTAAATAATTGGGCGAAGCTTTTACAATCAAGGCATGCCCTCCTGGGTGTGCCTTTTTCATTTCTGGGGTCTAAAGGATGTCTGTTGCACAGTTACAACACCGTAGTCTTATTTTATTTGATTTAGACGGAACACTTGTCGATTCCGCTGCTGACTTATATCGCTCTATGAACCTGAGTTTAGAAAAACTGGGTTTGGCGAAGGTGACAGAGGTTCAAGTTCGGGATTGGGTGGGGAAAGGTGCAGCCAAACTGTGTGAGGCTGTGCTAGAACATCAGTTTGGACAAGTTGAGGCTCAACAGCAAGAGCAACTCCTCAGTACATTTGTTGCTGTTTATGCGCAGGAGCTCTGTGTCAATACGCAAATATATGAGGGGGTTTTACCATTTTTAGATTATTGTCAAAAGCATGATATTGCGATGGCCTGTGTAACCAATAAGCCTAAACAGCTGGCAAAAGGGATTCTTGATCTCTTGGCTTTGAGTCCGTATTTTAAAATGGTGATAGGGGGAGATAGTCTTGCTGAACGTAAACCACATCCATTGCCATTGCTACACTGTGTGCAGGCACAGAAGACCACCACAACAGCAACACTGATGATTGGGGATTCAAGTAATGATGTTGAAGCCGCCAGACGTGCAGGTATTGATTGTATTGTGGTCAGCTATGGCTATAATCATGGAGAAAGCATCTATGACTGTCAGCCGCAGCAAGTGGTCGATAGTTTGGCAGAATTGATAGAAGAAGATTTAGTAAGGAGACCAGCATGAAGATGATTATGGTTTTTCGATGGCGGGCTTGAGACAGCACTAAAGAAAAAACGCACAGAAATTAAAAACCATAGAGAAGATTCATGACCACCTTAATACAGTTTGAACAATTAAAAGCTACAGGCTATAACACCATTCCTGTCTATCGCCAACGTTTGGCCGATACTGAAACGCCACTTTCTGTTTTTGCACGTTTTAAACACCACAAGCAAGCCTATCTATTTGAGTCGGTTGAAGGGGGAGAAAACTGGGCGCGCTATTCCATGATCGGTTTGGGTGAGTCTACCGTTTTTTCCTGTAATGCCGGTGTGCTCACGGTGCAGCAGGCAGATGGTTCGGTGAGTCAACAGGCGTGTGCCGATCCCTTTAATTATATCCGTGAGTTTCAAAGCCAGTTTAAAGTCCCTACGCAAGTTGAGTTGCCTGATTTACCAAGCTTTACTGGAGGATTGGTGGGTTATTTAGGCTATGACGCTGTACGTTATATTGAGCCAAAACTGAAAAACGTGCCTGCTGCTGATCCTGTAACATTGCCAGATCTTTGGCTAATGCTCTCTCAAACTGTGATTGTGTTTGATAATTTAAAAGATACTTTATTTCTCATTCATCATGCCGATGCCAATCAGCCTGATGCCTATGCTCAAGCCCAGCAAAAGCTGGATCAACTGGAGCAATTATTGGCAACACCTGTGAGTTTGCAGGCAAAACCGCACACAGCACCGCATTTTGAGTCCATTACAGGCAAAACAAAATTTCTTGAAACCATTGAAAAGGTCAAAGAATATATCCGTGCAGGGGATGTGATGCAGGTGGTGCCTGGCCAGCGTATGGTGTCTGACTTTGATGGTGAGGCGCTACAGGTGTATCGTGCGTTGCGGCATTTAAATCCATCGCCATATTTATTTCTTGTACAGGGGCAAACCCTGACAGATCAAAAGCCATTCCATATTGTCGGCTCTTCGCCAGAGATTCTGTCTCGCTTGGAAAATGGCATTGCAACGGTTCGCCCGTTGGCGGGAACACGACCACGTGGCAAGACCAAGGAAGAGGATCTTGCCTTAGAACAAGATTTACTGGCAGATGAAAAAGAGATTGCAGAACATCTGATGCTGATTGATCTGGGGCGCAATGATGTTGGACGTGTCTCTAAAATTGGTAAAGTCCAAGTCACTGACCGCATGGTAATCGAGCGTTATTCACACGTCATGCATATTGTCTCCAACGTACAAGGTGAAGTTCGGGATGATGTAGATGCTTTAGATGTATTTAAAGCTACTTTCCCGGCGGGAACACTTTCGGGTGCACCAAAAATTCGGGCCATGGAAATTATTGATGAAGTTGAGCCAGTAAAACGTGGTGTATTTGGTGGGGCAGTTGGATATTTAGGCTGGCATGGCGAAATGGATATGTCGATCGCGATTCGTACCTGTGTTATTCGTGATCAAAAGGTCTACGTGCAGGCTGGAGCAGGGTTGGTTGCAGACTCAAATCCTGAATCTGAGTGGAATGAAACCCAAATAAAAGCTCGCGCAGTGATCAAAGCGGTTGAATTATCGTCAAACGGATTGATTTTATGAGTTTTTAGCAGTTTTTTTAAAAAAAGCACTTGCATCGATTCAGAGTTTTGCTAAACTGCACACCGTTCCGATACGAAACGTACGAAACACTTAGAAAGCGCCGGCATAGCTCAGTTGGTAGAGCAACTGACTTGTAATCAGTAGGTCCACAGTTCGAATCCGTGTGCCGGCACCATCTTAAAAGTGTGGTAGTATAAAGTAGGTGAACAGCACTGTGTAAGTGTGATGTGGTGAGATTCCCGAGCGGCCAAAGGGGGCAGACTGTAACTCTGCTACGAAAGTTTCGAAGGTTCGAATCCTTCTCTCACCACCATTTAACTTCGATAGAAGTGGTCAGTACCAACATGCGGGAGTAACTCAGTTGGTAGAGTGGCAGCCTTCCAAGCTGCATGTCGCGAGTTCGATCCTCGTCTCCCGCTCCATCGAAGATGTCGCTCTTATAGCTCAGTGGTAGAGCACTCCCTTGGTAAGGGAGAGGTCTCGAGTTCAAATCTCGATAAGAGCTCCAGATATACAGCTTAGTGGAATTTCCACAACATTTTAAAGAAGCAGGCTATTATAGTCTGCTTTTCAAGTATTAGGTGTCTAGTTTTTTAGGCGAATGTCGATAAAGAAGGTTTTTCAGGGTTGTTTTTCTCTAAACTGGCGTCGACGTAAACGAGGAAAATCAAAATGGCTAAGGCT